>CAIVQI010000150.1 GCA_903908015.1 uncultured Bacteroidota bacterium | reverse complement strand
GCTATGCCTATTCGCTCAGCGGTGAGGTGGTGCCCGATCGACAAGTTGGCCGAACACTCGGCTACCCAACGGCCAATGTGCGTATAGACTCTGCCTTCAAACAATTGCCTGCTCCTGGGGTTTATGCAGCCTACGCTCGTTGGGGTCAAGAACAACGACCTGCGATGGTGTATTATGGTGGTCGTCCGGCCTTTTCCGGGGCAGGCTTCGCCCTGGAAGTACATATTTTGGACTATCAAGGAGATTTGTATGGCCAGATACTGGAAGTCAGCTTATTGCAATTTATACGCGGTGACCTGCATTTTGATGACATCTCCTCATTGAAGGCCCAAATCTATTCCGACGAACAGGCCATACGGCGATTTCTCGCATCAGCGGGTACATGACTACCTAGAAATCCTGGGATTTTTCTTCCGGCCGTTCACTTTTAAGCATGCATCAGTCGGAAGACCATTTCCCTTAGTAAATCCCCATCAGCAGTACCGGGGTTGTTGAGGCCCTTCGACTTCATATCATAGCGCTGCAATATTTGGAGGCACTTTTTGATGCGTTTTGGGGAATAATTACGGGTGTAGCTGAGGTAGTCGTTGAGGGCAAATGGACTGATGCCCATACGCGGTGCCAACGACTGAGTGTCGCCTCTGCTTCCCAACTCATGGAGGTGAAGCGTTTTTGCATACATCAAATACAACGAGCCAATGCAGCCGGGCATGCTGAACGATGCCGCCTTAGGGTCTTGTGCGAAGTATTGTACAATGTTATATGTTTGACCAATTTGGCGAAGACCTATGGCCTTCGTCAACTCAAACATATTATAAACACGGCTCGCTCCCAGGTATTGTTCCACGTCAACCGCCTGAATGGTACTGCCTTTTGCAAGATTGATGGCGAGAATACCCAAATCGGATGCAAGTTTGGCAGGTTGGCACCCCACAAATTCTGTGAGCAGGGCAATGGCATCGGGGGTTACGCCCAGACCGAGCTCCTGAACATGGGCGCGGATCCAATCGGGTAGGTTCCTCTCACGCAGCAGCTCGCTGAGCATGAGCACACCCGATTTTTCAGCATTTTTGGTGAACTTCTTTCGTTTATCCAGTGCTTTCCCAGAAAAGTGCATCATCAATACGGTTGTGGGCACGGGCTGAAGGACGTATTGCGCCAATTTTTCTAATTCGCGGTCTGCAAGTCCCTGTGCCTCCCGAATCGACACCAAAACGCGTTCGCTCATCATGGGAAAGCGCCGTGCATATTCCAGAATTTGATCGGCTTGGGTATCGCGGCCATACAAAATGGACTGATTGAAATCGCGCATTTCGGCGGGAACGCAACGCTGCTCAACCTCCTCCTGGATTCGGCTGGCAAACCATGGTTCCTCCCCATGTAGGATCAGCAGCGAGGGAAACTTACCTTCTGTAACGCTTTGAAGCAAGTCGCGGTAGGTCGTGGTGGGCATGGAATCGATGACAGCACGAAAATACATCAAATCAAAGATGGCCATATATTTTCTTTGAACTTGTTTTGGCAGCTTTTGCTGCCGTACTTTGATTTCCAAATTCGACAATAAGAAGTGGGAGATGCCGTTTGACGATAGGGTGATGAATAGAATGGTAGCGCT
>CAIVQI010000149.1 GCA_903908015.1 uncultured Bacteroidota bacterium | reverse complement strand
TTCAACGGTGTACAAGAGATGGGGATACATAAATTAAATGATTTAAGTTGGCGAGCGCTATTGGGCGTGTTGGTGAATATCAGGGTTGAATGGGATATAAATCTGGATTATATATGCGTCATTAGAGTTCCTTTCGAAGTCGGGCAACGGGAATATTCAGGCTTTCGCGGTACTTGGCGATGGTTCTACGGGCAATGTTGTAGCCTCGTTCATTGAGCAATTCAGACAGTTTTTCATCCGATAAAGGAGTTTCTTTGGACTCCCCCGCAATCAGTTCACCCAGAATTTCTTTTACCTCGATGCTGGAGGCCTCTTCCCCGCTGTCCGTCATAATGCCTTCTGAAAAAAAGCGTTTGAGTAAGAAGGTACCATATTCGGTTTGCACATATTTGCTGCTGGCAACCCGCGAAATCGTACTGATGTCGAGCCCAACACGGTCGGCCACATCTTTGAGGATCATGGGCCGTATTCGTGTGAAATCGCCTGACTTGAAGAAAGCCGCCTGCAACTCCACGATGACCTCCATGGTGCTCAGCAGCGTATGCTGCCGCTGCCTGATGGCGTCAATAAACCAGCGTGCCGAATCTATTTTTTGCTTCACAAAAGCCACCGCTTCGCGCATGTTTTTGTCCTTTTTGGTGGATTTCTCGTAGTCGCGGAACATGTCTTTGTACTGACTGCTCACGCGCAACTCCGGGGCATTTCGCGCGTTGAGGCGCACCACCAAATGGCCATCATCTTGGGTCACCACGAAATCAGGAATGACCTGATGTGTTTTATCGCCCGATGGCTTGGTGTTGCCAGGGCGTGGATTCAGGTGGAGAATCAACTGATGTGCGCGGCGCAATTGCTCGTCATTGAGCGATAGTCCGCGTGCGATTTTATCGTAATGCTTGCGGGAATATTCATCGAAATACCGATGAAGCATGGCTTGTGCATGCCCTACGGCTTCTTTGGCGGGAAGGCGCTCGAGTTGAAGGAGGAGACACTCACGTAAGTCGCGGGCGCCAATTCCAGCAGGGTCGAATTGTTGGATGCGCCGGAGCATGGCTGCAACCTCGTCATCGGACACCATCAGGTTATGGGAAAAGGCGAGGTCGTCGGCTACTGAGGTCACGGCCCTACGCAGATATCCATCGTTGTCGAGGCTTCCAATGATTTGATGACCAATCAGTTGCTCGGTTTCATTCAAAGTGAGCAATCGAAGCTGCTCTACGAGGTCTTCATGGAAGCTGTTTTCCACCCGAATAGGAATGGATCGGTCATCTTCCTCATCGTTGTAATTGTTGTCGGCCAGCCGGTAGTCGGGAATGTCGTCATCGTCTATATACTCAGATAGATCCTCCTGGGCATCATCACCCCCCTCTTCTGCATCTCCCTGAGCAGCGGA
Source organism: uncultured Bacteroidota bacterium (assembly GCA_903908015.1). GTDB lineage: Bacteria > Bacteroidota > Bacteroidia > UBA7662 > UBA7662 > F1-60-MAGs140. The sequence goes on along the minus strand of CAIVQI010000149.1, from coordinate 3,139 downwards.
ATCCACTTCATCAAGGTCGGAATAGGCGTCCTCGGGTTTATCATTCTCCCAATCGGCCTCCTCAAGAGCGGGATTATCCTCTAATTCCTCCTTTATCCTTTGTTCCAGCATAGCGGTTGGCACCTGCAACAGTTTTACGAACTGTATTTGCTGTGGCGACAGTCGCGCCATCAGTTTTTGTCGAAGTCCTTGTCGCAGCATGAATTCGGTGTGGTATGCCAAAAATAGCTATTTTTGAGCCCAAACGCGAAAAAATGAGTGCAACGACGATTGAATTTCTATCCAAACATATAGGGAAGACGGTGAATATGCAGGGCTGGTTGATGGGCAAACGTACGGGCAAGGGACTGGCTTTTTTGGTGATGCGCGACGGATCGGGCATGTGCCAGTGTGTGGTCGATGAGCAACAGGTGTCGCCCGAGGTCTTTGAGGATACCCGTCGGCTTACCCAGGAAAGCAGCTTTCGGTTGACGGGCGAGGTGGTAGCCGATGAGCGGCAAATGGGGGGCGTGGAAGTTCGGGTAAAAACCCTCGAGATATTGTCGATCAGCCATGAATACCCCATATCACCCAAAGAACACGGCATCGATTTTTTGATGGACCACCGTCATTTGTGGCTGCGGAGCAAGCGTCAATGGGCCATTATGCGCATCCGCAACACCTTAATTATGGCCATCCACGAGTTTTTTCAATCTGAGGGCTTTATACAGATGGATGCGCCCATTTTCACGGACAACGCCTGTGAGGGAACCTCAACGCTTTTCGCCACGGATTTCTACGGACATCCCGCGTATTTGAGTCAGAGTGGACAACTCTACGGCGAGGCTATGGCGATGGCTTTTGGCAAGATCTACACGTTTGGCCCCACGTTCCGTGCAGAAAAATCGAAAACGCGCAGGCATTTGAGTGAGTTTTGGATGATTGAACCCGAGATGGCCTTCCATGATTTGTCTATGAATATGGATGTGATTGAGCGCTTTCTTCGTTTTGTTGTACAAAAGGTGATTCAAAAAAACACCGTCGAACTTGAGGTGATTGGCCGCGACCCCGCCGTTTTGCAGCGTGTGGCAGAGCCTTTCCCGCGCATCACCTATGAGGATGCGGTGGCGATTCTGAAGGGTGAAAAGGAGGTGGATGGTCGCAACGCGCTGGCGACGTTGGAGGACGATCTGCGTCTTGTGAAAGAGCGGGCGGCGGTGGTACAGGAAGAGATAGCGCAGCGGGAGGATCAGCTGAAGCAACCCGGATTAAAGAAAGGGGAAATAGGCTTCTATCAGTCGCGTCTGCAAGCGCTTAAGGAGGAGCTTTCGGATTGTGAGGAGCAAATGCGCAACATCCCCATCTGGTTGCAGTCTGCTGCGCAGTTTAGAATGGGCAATGATTTTGGTGGTTCTGATGAAACGGTCCTCACCCGATTATTTCAAACCCCGATCATGGTCTACAATTGGCCCCATGAAGTGAAGGCCTTCTACATGAAACGCGATGAACAAGATGCTCGTTGGGCAAAGGGCGTGGATGTTTTGGCGCCAGAGGGATATGGTGAAATCGTGGGAGGGGGCGAACGAGAAACAAAGCTTGATTGGCTTATTGAAAAAATCAATGAACACGGCTTGCCCATGGAGGCGTTTGAGTGGTACCTCGATTTGCGTCGTTATGGGTCGGTGCCCCATGCGGGCTTTGGGCTGGGCTTGGAGCGACTGGTGGCATGGGTATGCAAGTTGCCCCACGTGCGGGAGACCATCCCCTTCCCTCGTATGTACGGGCGAATTGCGCCTTAATTGATTTTGTTGGCGTGCTGAAGGCTTGACAGACGGACTTTCCCTTGCTATTGAAGAAAAACCTGAACTTGGCTGGGTTGTTCCCCTGTCTCATCCCATAAATGAAAAAGCCCCGCCACGCGCGGGGCTTCGTATTTGGCCCGGAGACCGTTCGATTTTTGACAGGCCTGAAAGCCGCGTAATGGCCTACAAGCGTGATGGTCGATTAATCCTTCTTACTGGAAGAAACGGCCATTTGATAAACAACCAAACCGAATCCGATTTTGTTCACAGCGTCGCCAATGTTGTAAATTAAATCAATGTTGATGGTGCCGCTCATTCCAGCGAGGAAGTTACCGGGCATCAACATATAACCGATGGGATAGATGGCCCAGCCCACCAATACGAAATTGCGCAACAAGCCGATGGCGCGTTGCAGATTGGCATCACCAGAGTCTTTGGCCATGGTGGCCACGCTACCCATGGTTGCTTCGTACACAATACCTGCCCAACCGAGGGTAGAAATAGTGCCCCAGAGGATGCTGTGGGTGCCAGGGTTAGCAGCGGTGGCAGCAAAAGCTTCCCCAACGTAACCTGCAACCAACATGAGCACGGAATAACCAATCATCTTCCACATGAGCGACTGCTTGGCGCCGTAGGGACGGAGCAACAAGAAGAACTCCACGCACATCAAAGGCACCGTGAGGGTCCAGTCGATGTAGCGGAACTGCGTAGGCGACGGATTCACATATCCATCCATACCGGCTGTGAAGCCACCCGCAGCATTGGTAGCCAGGGCGCCGAGGTAATAATCGCGCATGTAATAATAATGCGCAGCGGCAATCATGGTGATCAAGCCCGACACCAAAAGGGAGGTTTTCCACTTGCCGTCGACTTGACTTCTTTCAAAGAAGAAGAATACGCTGGCGGCAAACATGGCCATGAGACCCACAAAGAATGTGAATCCAGTGACGTCGCCCGGGTTGAGGGCGGCGCTGAGAAAGAGTGAAGGTGATGTCATAAAGTTAAATTTTTGAAAAAATAAAAAAAGAACAAGTGTTCGTTGAATTTGTTTGAAAACACCTGATTTTTTGTTAAAAAAAAATACAAAAACAGCCGAAAATCGCCAGATAATAGGTTTTTGAGGCTAAAAAAATTAGGCAGGGCGGTTGCCTCGGTAGATCAGCCAGATGCCGGTGAGGATGGCTCCCATGCCCAAGAGGTGTGAAAAACCCAGTAACTCTCCGTTATACTTACCCATCACAAATCCAACATTTTTTATCAATATCCGCCGAATAAGCGTGTTTTAGCCTCTTTTTCGGAGAAATTATCCGTCTGCAGTACGACTCATCTGGCACATTCTACCGAATTTGCCTTCATGA
>CAIVQI010000148.1 GCA_903908015.1 uncultured Bacteroidota bacterium | reverse complement strand
TGGTATCGTCCCAATCCGGCCTGATGGTGTGCCAAAATGTTCGAAACTGATAAAAACCATACACCGGGTGCCATATAAAGGAGCAGGACAGGAATTCCCGAAAATTCATTCCCAAGCAGTTCAATCCATAGGTTGTCTGGAATCATGAGCAGTGCTGCGATCGCCAATGCACTCAGGAGTCCCACCCTTCCATACCATTTTTTCGTGAGCGCCTGTGCGTTCAACTCATGATTCATTTTGGAGATGGTCGTGGCTTGTGAGAGCGAGACTGAGCGCGTCAAAAGCCAAACCGATTCACCCAGGGCCACAGCCACAGAAAATCTTCCCAACGAACTGAAGCCGCTTTGGATGCCCAAGAAATAATAGAGCATTCGGTACGCAAAAAACTGTGAAAGACTGGCCATTTGTGCCCAACTGCCTGTTTTCAACAAAGAGCGGAAAATAAAAGGCCATGGTTGGGTGGGGGGTGACGATGCAGACGGTGCCTTTAGAGCAGACCTCAGAGGATGGAACGCCGCCAGCAGAAGGATGAACTGGCCCAAATTATACGAAATCAGGAACCCAAAAAGTGTGTTGTGTCCCAAAAAACCCATCAGGAATACAACTGCGATGAACTGAACGCCTAACGACATCAACCCCAAAAGGTTGTCGGTTTTAATCCTATTAAGCGCGACCAGCATGCTGCGCACCACAACGGATGTATTCAACAAAATAAGTGTTGCGATCCAGTTTGGGGTATTGATCGATAGGGCATAAGGGGATATGGGCAGCAATAACCCGCACAAGAAACTCACCCCCAAAGCCCAACCCGTCGATAGCAACAATAACTTTTTCGGTGAATGTCGGTTCACCCAGTAAACCAATGTACCCCCGCCCACCCATGAGGCCAAATGGCTTCCCAAAGTGAGCGTGCTGAGTAAGATGCTGATTTCACCGCGTACCTGTGCGCCACCCCACCGCGCAGTACAGAACAGCAAAAGCAGCGCACCAATGGCCTGCGCCGCCCTGCTTATAAAAGTTAAAGCAATAGTTTTGTTAGATAATTTTAATAATCTGTTATCCATCGACTTATAAAATTACCTACTGATTTTTTGCCATATGCCTGATGCAGGCCATCCCAGGCATGATCCTTTGTTTTTGGCCTCGATTTTGTCCACGCCTCCAATACATCGGCCCAGGCATCCGGATGTTGTGCAGGCAAACTGCAGAGGGTTCCCCAATCCTTAAACGCCTCTAAAGCCGGGAGAGGTGTGCTCAGAACCGGACAGCCGCAAGCGATGGCTTCAGCAGTAACAATACTAAAAGTTTCGTGTCTGCTCGCTACAATCAGTGCGGTTGCCCTTTGGTAATGTCGCAGTAGGGTGTGTTGGTCCGCAAAGCCGAACCATTCTACATTTGCGCTATTCGAATCATATCTGGCTTTCGCATCCATGGGGTTGAAGGCACCAGCCACCCAGAGCCGCGCATCCGGAAAGCGTGTTCTGTAGGCCGCAAATACATCAAGTACAAAGCTGAAATTTTTCACTTCTGCAAGGTTACTCACATGCATCAGTAAAGGACGTGAATCCGATGGCGCTGGATCAACATGATCCTGTTCGTGTACGGCGCTTTTCGGGATAATTTCGGTTTCTGGAGGAATTCGGTATAGGTCTGTATGAACAACGTTCGGTACGACTACCGGCACTTTCTGGGTGATTTTGTTATCGAATAAGGCCCGTGCAAGGGGTTCGCTCACAGCGCCAGTCCGTTCCGCACCAGAAAAAATATATTTAAATAAAATTCTTAGGTAAATAGATGTATTTACATAATTATCAGATATATATAATCCCCAATGCTCAATGATATTATAAGGAATGCGATGCCGATATTTGAGCCATCGTGCAAAAAGACCAGCTTTCCAAGCCACCAACACGAGCGCATATTGGGGGCGGCCAAATAACAACACATACTGTACCCACGCCTGGTGCATCGCCCGTGCATAACGGATCGCTTGCAGCATCTGATTGGATCCCGAACGATACCTGGCGACACAAGCAACACCCCAACTATAGCGGTGTACATCAATGCCCTGCCTGTGCGCTGGGTTCTGTTGGGTAACGGCAGCGACAATGCCCACCTGATGTCCTGCAGCTGCCAGCGCTTCCAACTGAGCCAAACAAAACACCCCATTGTGGTCGCCCTCACCCGAAGGATACCAACTCGGTAGGCCCAAAACATGCGCTTTTGAGTTTTTTACCCCTTTCTGCAAATTCATGGTCGAAAAATACGCCACAAGCAGTAAAACGCAGTCCCCCGCGTTATTTGTACCTTCGCGTGCATGTCGGTTGCGCTGTCCTCCCTGAAATCAGTCATTCCGTTGACCCTCTTGTTTGCGGGCATCTTTTTTTCCATGGCCTCATTCGCCCAAGGCGTACAACAAATGGTTATTGAGCAGTCAGAGGAGTTCAGTTATAGGGGATCGGCGGGCATGCGTGCACTCAAGGGAAATGTTCGCCTCAGGCACAACCAGACGGTCATGTACTGCGATAGTGCGTTGATGTTCGATGGTGGTAGGCAAGCGAAGGCATACGGCCGCGTGCGCATCGTGGAACCTGGAGAGAATCTTCAGGTGCGTTGTCGCTACCTTGAATTCGACGCCGAAGCAGGAAGCGCACGTTTGTATCAGGATGTGGTTTTGACGGACGACGCGTTCCGGTTATATGCTCCAGAATTGACCTATAACACCTCAAGACGCGAAGTTACTTATACGCAAGGAGCCAAAATGGTGGACGGTAGTGCCCGTTTGGAAAGTCGACTGGGCCGCTATGATGTGGGCTCGGGGGATATGATTTTTATCCAGGATGTGATATTAGAAGATGATTCTTTGACCCTAACGGCTGATTCACTGCGCTACAACAGGAAATCGGGTCGAATGTATATTATAGCACCTACCAATTTCTCTGGTCGGGGAACAGAAATGGAAACCAGTGGGGGGTGGTATGAACTGCGCTCAAAATTCGGTCATTTCTTTCCGAATTGCTCGATGCGTCAAGAAAATCGTTATTTTCTGTGGTCAGATAGCTTGTATGTCGACCAAAATCGGGGGTCGGGAAAGGCAAGTGGTCGTGTTCAGTGGATTGATACAGTACAAGACTTTGAGATTAGGGCCAGGTGTTTGCAATTTGATCGCACTCGTTCATCCTATAAAGCTTGGGGCAATCCCCTACTTCGGTCATTTGGCGCTGAAGCGGACGACTCATCCCCCGACTTTAAGCCTGTTCAACAGGATCCTCTACCGCGCGATACATTCAACCTCACTGCCGATACCATCATTGCTTTGAAGGCGCCTCAAGTAAACGCCGGACCTATCCCAAGCGCCAAAAAAGGCGCGCAAGCCGACAGCAGTTGGTTATTTTTTGCATGGGGAAAGGTCGCCGGACAATCGACCGATGCCGTGATGCGTTGCGACTCATTGATATACCATCAATCCGACAGTTCGGCCTTGCTTATAGGATCGCCACTGATTTGGCCCGCCTCCTTCCAACTCAGTGGACCCTTGATGAAAGTGAAATTTCAGGGCAAGAATGCTGGAATGCTGGTGCTGCCAGAAGGCGGGGTGCTCGCCGATCGGGTCAACGATAGTTTATTCCATCAAATAACTGCTGCCCGAATCGAGATCAACTATGATTCAGGCGCCATTCAATCACTCCAGGCAATAGCGCGTTCCCTTGTTCTCTACCACGTGACGGGCGACGACAGCGGATACATTGGTTTAAATCGGATCACCTCTGACTCACTCTATATGTATTTCACCCGTCAGCGCCCAAACCGTATGGTGTTTTTAGGAAAGCCAGAGGGCATACTTTGGCCGCCCACGGAGGTGCCTTCCGGTGAAGATTCTGTGCCAGGTTTTCAATGGGAGGGCCAATTAAAAATACAGGCATCTGAGCAAATTCAGTTTTCGGTTCTTCAAAACCCCAATCGTGGTGGTTATGAACTTTTTCCATCCAAAAATCCGTTGGGAGGCTTGGAGCGCAATGGTTCAAAAAACGCAAAAAGAAAGAGTCGGAGGCGGTGATTTTATGGTGTAAAGGATTAATCGAGAATGCATCTGATCGAATAGCCCAAACGCTTATCGCTGTTGTCGCGGAATACATTCTGTGCGTTAAACGATACCCTTCTGTGATAAGCATTCGCACTGTTGGTGGGTACAGAAGTGGATGACCACCAATAAGCATGGTTCAATATTCCGTCGAAAGCGCCTGTTTCCCTCCTAAAGCCCGAAGGAAGGGCGGTAAAGCCTGAACTATTGGTTCCATTTCCGGAGGAAGCCCATCCCGAAGTGTTTTTCATGGCAAAGCCCGCCGTAAGGCTTCCGCCTAGGGTGTTTGTAAGAGTATTCCATTCTGTGTCGGTTGGAACATGCCATCCAGTTGGACATAAGCCACGGGAATCGGCCGCTGCATAGGCGTTATAAAGCCGCCCATAAATACTGTCGTTGGTTGCACTGTTGTTGTAGATGCTGTGGGCAGGCGTGAACGTTGATGACCAGCTTTGGGCAGTCAACGGGAATGCAATTAAATCCCCGTTCCTAAAACGAGACGTTCGCAAATTACTCCCCATCCAACATTGGTTGGATATGGCTACGGTTGCATAAACATTTCCCATGGTGTCGCGTATGGAAGAGGTTGGGCACACCGGAGGCAAAATGCTTCTTTCATTGGAGTAATAGGTGCCAGCCGAATTTCGTCCATAAGCGCGAACAAATACTGGCCCAGAGCCTGTCTGTATGGTCATCCCGAAAGGAAAGCTTCCCTTTCCTGCCGAGCGCAAGCTATCAGATATGGTGGGCCCTGGGCCACTGCTCCAACATATTCCACGGTCAAAAATCCCACTGCCTGGCTGGATGATGCTCACCTGCGCTGATATTGATCCTGGTGCAGTCAACCATAAGCTGTCGAGCTGCCACAATGGGGGAGTGGGGGTGGGCACAAACGAGGCGTTAACATCGCCTGTGCATTGGATTTTTAGGGTGATGTTGGCCGTTGTCGAATCTGCCACCCTGTATAATGTGTCCCAACGCCAGTTGCCTGTTGGAAAATCAAGAATCACTTGGGCTGTTCTTCGGTTGATGTTCAGCGCATCTGTTGCATTGATACTCCCGCTGCTGTTCACATCCGCCGCGGATCGCGAAAGGGGTGATAAGGATATGCTGGCAGCGAAATGTTGGCTCGTCTGCAGGGCATCGGTCGCGTTGATGCCACCAGAATTGTAATTGGGATTGGGAATGAGCTGGAACCTACTGCCTGCCCTGGCAGCCAATACAAAATCACCCGTAGCACTGGTGGTATCCCGATCAATGGCAATCCCGGAACTATCAATGAGGTCAACCACCACGCCAGCCAAAGGGGTCTGGGCAGAATTTGCATATTTGAGCTGACCAACCATGTGCTGCAATGGCGCGGGTTGACTGCAAGCAAATCGATTGATGAATTTCCAGATTTCATTGTTCAGAAGGTAGTCAACCGCAACAGAATTGGGGACATCACCCATTCGAAGCCAAACCAAATTCTGGGATGGAACTACATTGATAAACTGCCCATCGCTTCCCAGAGCGGCATAAAGGTCGGCGGGTGCATCGGGAAAAAAATTGCCCGGAAAAGTCCACTGCACACGCGGGATCATATGGCTGGTAGTTCCGTTGAGCCACCATAAATACCCATAAGCCAGGTTTATGTTTTGTGAGCTGCGGGTCATTTGTCCAAAATAGGCTGTGTCTGCAAGCACAGGCGTGCCATCCCAAACGCCCCGATTCAGCATAAGCAATCCGAATCGGGCCATGCTTCTGGCCGTACTGAAATAAACTTGATTGTAGCCCTGAGGAAGAAAAAGGCCATCCATCCCCGTTGGTGCTTTTATCTTTTGATTCATGTACTGGTTCAGGGTCCTTCCTGTGGCGTTTTCAATCACTGGGTCCAGCAGTGTGTACGGAGCGTTGTGATAGGCCCACCGGGTTCCTGGTGGAGCGAGGTATTGCAAGCAAGTGTCGTCCGTACAATACAGATCGGAAACCCGATCATCGAGTCCGGTCGTCATGGTTAGTTGGTGACGAATGGTGATGCGCTCCTCTTGTTGGGGGCTCAGACTGCTCCACCCTGCTCCAAGGTAATCACTGCTGCTGTCTGAAATCTGCAGGAAATTTTCTTGTTGTGCGATACCAACTAAAGTGGATGTTATGGTTTTGCCCGCAGAGGCCCAATACCAATTTGTTGCTGCTTGATGGCCATTAAAATATCGTTCTATTACGATTTTGCCATCTTTGAGCAGGATAAAAGCCTTGGTGTTGTTCGTATCCAGCATCGTAAACAGGCTGTCCATGACCGGCTGACACCATCCCAATTGCTGCGCAGACAACGTATCCCAACTCCCTGAACCTAGCGGTGGAAAATACAAGGATTGAGACCAGCCTGTAGTGGCGCTAAAACAAAAAATCGAAACTAAAAAATTTTTCAATGGGGTGAAAGATCGGGTTCGAACCGACGACCTCCTGAACCACAATCAGGCGCTCTAACCAGCTGAGCTACGATCACCATGGTCTTTTTGTTACCCAAACATAGGCAGGAATACCAAAAAGAGAATGCAAAGATAAGAAAAATCTGAAACTAAGCCGCCCGAGAATCTGCCGACCAAAACAAGATTTGCACGACACCCTGTTCTCGCCATCTGTAGGCGACATCGTAGCAAACCAACAGCGGAGAATCGTCTTTACAGTCGATTTTTTGTGTACAATGTTGGAAAGAAAAGCCCCGCTGCATTAACCAATGAGCGGGAACAACATGTTGTTCTTGGAAGACACTCATGGCGAGATTCAAGATCCTTCTGTTCTTTCGCAATATGGTATGGGTCTTTCGAATGAGGTTGTAATGAGCGGCACTGGTCACATTGTGAAATAAACTTCTGCAATGATCATCACAGAACTTTTTATCGCGCCTACCTATAAGGGTTACCCCACAATTCATACAGTTTAAAGTGGTGTAGATGGTGTCGTCTGGCTCTATGGCATAAGGATGGGACATCATGGTAGCGCAATTTGGAGTTTAGACAAATGTAGCAACACAAATCGACCCGAATTCAGCTAAAAATTTTGTTTTTAGAAGTCCAATCCAAACTAATTGATCCTTCGACTGAAAAATTTGTTCTCAAAATCATCCTTGGTGCCATTATAGAGGTTCATGTCAACCGCAACAGCGATCCCTGGGATTCGGGAAGTGTGACTATACTGCCAAAAATGCCATTTTGATGAATCCAGATAGTGCAGTTCATCGCTTTTAAGGTCACACATCC
>CAIVQI010000147.1 GCA_903908015.1 uncultured Bacteroidota bacterium | reverse complement strand
CGAGCACCCAATAGGCCAATGTACCACTGCTGTCGTTGATATACCATGTGTAGGGCAGGCCTGCCCGAATTTTCCGGATGTCGATGTGCCTCCCCAGGCGCTCAATGCCCCATAGCGATTGGTCTGGGTTGGCCCCACATTGCGCCAGGATGCCACCCAGGTTTTCGCCATTTTTTACTGTATTGCTCCTCACCTGATAGGGGTGTAGATTGATGCCGTGGCGCATGGCTGGCACGGCTTCTTTCTTCTCAGGAATAGTGGTTTCGGTTTGGTTAGTTTGGCATGCGGTTGATGCGCCCAATAAAAACAAAACGAATAGGCGACGTATCAAGGCAGTTGAATGTTCATATGGCTGCGCACGCGGGTGTAGATGTGCTTGAACCAAAAGGTGAAGTCATTGGGCGCCCGTTCCATCCACAAGTCGAGTTCCTGTGGGTTCACCCAGCGGGTTTCGGCCACCTCGATGGGGTCGGGTTGGGCTTCAAAATGGCCGGTGCCAAAAAAAACATGGTCGAACTCGTGTTCGGTGAGTCCGTTTTCGAAATCGGTGCGGTAAACAAAAGAAAAGCGAAATTCGAGCGGGCACACAATCCCCATTTCTTCTTGGAGTCGGCGCACGGCGGCGGCATGGGGGGATTCACCCGGGGCGGGGTGACTACAACAGGTGTTGGTCCACAGTCCACCGCTGTGGTATTTGTCGACCGCCCTGCGCTGCAGCAGCAGGTTGCCATTGGTGTCGAACAGGAATACGGAAATGGCCCGGTGCAATAGTCCGCGCACATGCGCCTCTTGTTTGGGGGCCACACCAATTTCTCGGTCGTGTGCATCCACCAGCACCACAAGTGGTTCGTTGTTCGCAGTCGGAATGGGGGTTGTGGGCTGACTCATGGTCGGCAAATATAGGATTCCGCCCCATTGCAATGAATACCTATTTTCTTGTTTTCAGTGTGTTCGGATTTGATTATATGTGTTTGACGCCTGTTTGTCCGGGTCGGATTGCCTTTTACCCTATTTTTTAAGGCCCATGGAACGCATGATGGAACCTATGTTCTTGTAGGCATCCACGATCGGAAAGCCAACTCGAGCCTGATCGCGGAATTGAATCGACGCCGTCGTAACATTCCTTATAGAACTCAATCAGGTGATGCCCTGTTTCCGAACTATCGCTTCTATTTCAGACGGCTCTATCCCCAGGATTTCAGCGATACGCACAGTGCTCATTCCGTGTTTGTGCATGCGACACACGTTGGCCTCCAGTTGCATCCGGGCGCCCTTCATCAGGCCTTCCTCTCGACCTTCCTCTCGACCTTCCTGACGGCCCTCTTCCTTACCCCTAATAAATCCTTTATGTTCCCCTTCGGATTCGCCATCGAACCAGTTGTCCATGAGCAGTTTCTCTGAAATGCCGAACCCACTGAGTTGCTTCATGTATTCTTCTTTGACTTCCGGTTTCATATGGTCGATATTTAATTGTTCCGCTGCTTGTTCGAGGCCCAAGGCCCGGTACTCGTGGGGTACTTTGCTGTGTTTGAAATAGTAGATCCATTCATCCAGCGTATCATTGATTTTGTCCCTAAAATTACAAATATTTATCACATAATATTCGGGGAATAGATCGGCGGGAACGGTTCCGCCAAATTTTCGGCGTTGGGCGTACTTCAGTTTGAGGGTGTCGTTAAGGTGCATTCCCATGAATTGCTGCCGACCGCGGTAGACATAGTCTTCGCCCACGCCCAGGTTGAAGTACACGATGTGGACGGCATAGACCTTCTTGATTTCGCCGTAGGGTGACCTTTTGTGCAGATATTCCAGAACCAGTTTGGATGCGCCGAACAACATACGCTGGAAATAATCGGTTTCCTGGTAGTATTGCAATTCAATGATGATGAGTTCGCCCTGGTCGTTTTTGCAGAGCAGGTCGACTCTGTTGGTCTTATCATCTTCATTTTCGGCGATGGATTCAGCGTCGAGGATGGCGGTCACCCGAACATCCTTCCTGAACAATTCGCTGAGGAAGCCCTCAAGGATTCCGTGGTT
>CAIVQI010000146.1 GCA_903908015.1 uncultured Bacteroidota bacterium | reverse complement strand
TCATTATGGACAAAACCTGATTACGGGTTCTCAACATTTTTTGGTATCCGAACGCATTGCCCAGTTCCGAGCCGAGCGCGTGTCAATTTTTATCCGTTGCCTTTTTCCATGGCTGAATTACGTGCAGCGTATTTCCGGTTCAACGATTGGGAACCGTATTCGTTGTCGGGCGGATATTCACGCAATTGGTTGAATGGTATCGACGCGGTTGACCATGATGAGAATGACTCGTGCACCTATGTGGAACGCACGAGCGGGTATTTTCTGGCGAGAAGCGGATGGGTGTGAGGTGGATTTGTTGACCGAAGACGGGTTACAGCTGAATGCGGTTGAGGTGAAGTCAGCGAAGACCATACACCCCGATTTCAATGTTTGGAACAATTCAGAAGAATCAAACCATAGGCTCGACCGTGGCTTTCAGGCTTAAATCGAATGGGGGCGGGTTTTGGGTGAGGCATCCCATAGAAATGAAATCGACCCCGGTTTCGGCATAGGCTACCGCGTTTTTGGGGGTTATGCCGCCTGATGCTTCCGTGGAGATTTGGTGGGCTACCGTTTCGACGGCCAAATGAAGGGTGTGGGGCTGAAAATTATCCAGCAAAACCCGATCTGCGCTTATGTTGCTGTCGAGGAGTTGTTGGAGCTCATCGAGGTTGCGCACTTCCACCACGATGGGAAGCTGCAATGCGTGTTGGTTCAGGTATTGACTTGCACGATGGAGGGCCTCTTGGATGCTTCCTGCGTAATCCACATGGTTGTCTTTGATCAGAATCGCATCGTACAACCCCATCCGGTGATTCACTCCCCCACCGATGGCCACCGCCATTTTTTCAATGGTTCGGTTGAGGGGGGTTGTCTTTCGGGTATCGAGCACGCGGCAATTGGTGTGGGCGATGGAGTCGACCACTTGTCGGGTAAAGCTGGCAATCCCACTCATTCGTTGCATGATGTTGAGGCAAAGGCGCTCAGCAGAGAGGATGTTCTGTGCTGTTCCGTTCACCCGAAAGGCGATTTCTCCACCAGATACCAGGATGCCATCCGTGAGAAGGGGTTCAAATTCGATGTTCGGGTCGATGGCTTCGAATACCTTTTGGGCTACCGACATACCGGCCAACACACCGGTCGATTTCACCTTCAATTCCGCGCTTCGGCGGAGGCTGTTGGGCAAAAGTGCCCGACTGGTGTGGTCGCCATCCCCAATGTCCTCTTGAAGCGCAAGGCGTATGAGTTCTTCGATGTGCATCTTATTATTGTCGATTATTTGTTTCTGTTTGAACTTGTTCAGACAACTCAGAGGGGCCTTGCTCGGGTGACTCCCATCAAAATTTCATTACTTTCCTCATCAGAACCGCCGAACTCGCCCCAGTCCCGAGAGGGTGGACCTTGTGGACCGCGGAACTCGCCTCAAAGGTTGGCTGATGAGCGGGTAAGGAGGGCTGAATGTTCAAAGGCCCGGGCTTATTCAAACCGCAACTGGTGCACCAAATCCTGCCCATTTTTCTCAAATAGAACAATGCTGGTTCTAAAAGTAGTTCCTGATGCCGTGGTAAGGGTGCCCATGAGGTACTCGCCTCCTTGGCCGGAGCTTCCCTTGTGGATGAGTTTAAAGTTTTTGGGGGGATGTTTTGCGAAAAAGTTCCGAAGCATGACCTCGGCCTGGGATCGGGTACAGCTTTGTTCGCGGTCCTGCAGGGCGATGTCAAGGTTCGAATTGAAGTAGGGCATCATGCCGCGTACGTCGGCCGTTTTGAGCAGATGGGGCATGCGTTCCAGTGTGGATGTGCTGGCGGGCGCTTG
>CAIVQI010000145.1 GCA_903908015.1 uncultured Bacteroidota bacterium | reverse complement strand
GTTACTGAGAAAAAAGTACGCCGCGAGAATATGGGCCACATAAAACTGGTTGTTCCTGTCGCTCACATCTGGTATTTTAAATCTCTTCCCAACAAAATCGGGTATCTTCTGGGCCTGGCAGGTAAAAAACTGGATTCTATTATTTACTATGAGCGGTACGTAGTGATTCAGCCTGGTATTAAGGAATCAGATGGTGTTAAGGAAAAAGACTTATTGACGGAAGATGAGTACCTGGCTATTTTGGATACTCTTCCGCGTGAAAATCAGTTTTTGGATGAAAAGGATCCGCAAAAGTTTATTGCGAAAATGGGTGCTGAGGCCCTACAGGATTTATTGAGCCGCATCAAATTGGATGAGTTGTCGTTCGAATTAAGGCATCAGGCGGCCAATGAAACATCGCAACAAAGAAAGAGTGAAGCCCTGAAACGGTTGAAAATAGTTGAGGCATTTCGTGGTTCGAACCGCGAGGGTTTGGAGAATCGGCCGGAATGGATGATTGTTCGCATGGTTCCCGTAATTCCACCAGAACTGCGTCCGCTCGTTCCACTGGAAGGTGGTCGTTTTGCGACTTCCGATCTCAATGATTTATACCGTCGCGTGATCATCCGCAACAACCGTTTGAAGCGGTTGATTGAAATCAAAGCGCCTGATGTCATTTTACGCAATGAAAAGCGCATGCTCCAGGAATCTGTCGATTCGCTTTTCGATAATAGTCGTAAGGTAAACGCTGTGAAGGCCGACGGAAACCGTGCGTTGAAGTCACTCAGCGATATGTTGAAGGGCAAGCAGGGGCGTTTCCGCCAAAATCTCTTAGGAAAGCGTGTCGATTACTCTGGACGTTCGGTGATTGTTGTTGGCCCTAATCTGAAGCTGCATGAATGTGGTTTGCCCAAGGATATGGCCGCCGAATTGTTTAAACCCTTTATCATCCGCAAGATGATCGAGCGTGGCATCGTGAAAACAGTTAAATCGGCACGAAAGATTGTAGACCGGAAAGAGGCTGTTGTTTGGGATATTCTTGAGAATGTCATGAAGGGTCATCCCGTTCTTTTGAACCGTGCACCAACATTGCACCGTTTGGGAATACAGGCTTTCCAGCCCAAGATGGTAGAGGGGAAAGCCATTCAATTGCATCCATTGGTTTGTACGGCCTTCAATGCCGACTTTGACGGTGACCAAATGGCGGTACACGTGCCGCTGGGTAATGCGGCGGTACTCGAGGCCCAAATACTTATGTTGTCGTCGCACAATATTTTGAATCCTGCCAACGGTTCGCCCATCACTGTTCCCTCGCAGGACATGGTGTTGGGCTTATATTATCTCACAAAAGGCCGCAAAAGCACCAAAGAACAGAAGGTTCGTGGGGAAGGATTGGTGTTTTATTCAGCAGAGGAGGCGCTTATTGCCTACAACGAGGGCCGCGCTGATTTACACGCTTGGGTCAAAGTTCGCGTACCCGTGCGCCATGCTCAGGATGGAACCTTGCAAACCCAATTGGTTGAAACGACGGTGGGCCGAATCATGTTTTCAGAGGCAGCTCCAAAGGAAATCGGATTTGTTAATGAGTTGCTCACCAAGAAGAGCCTTCGGGATTTAATTGGTCGAATTGTGCGACACACCGATATTCCTTCAACCGCAAAATTTCTCGACGAAATCAAAGCAATCGGTTTCAAAATGGCGTTTCAAGGGGGACTATCATTTAACCTGAACGACGTCATGATTCCCGAAAACAAGACCCGTTTATTGGAGGAGGCCGCAAAAGAAGTGGCAGAGGTGACCCAGAGCTACAATATGGGTTTTATCACCAATAATGAGCGTTATAATCAGGTCATTGACATTTGGACCCGCATCAACAGCCGTATTACGGATACCTTGATGAAAGAGATTTCCTCCGACAAGCAAGGATTTAATTCAGTTTATATGATGTTGGACAGCGGGGCTCGTGGATCAAAGGAGCAGATTCGTCAGCTCGGTGGAATGAGGGGCCTAATGGCTAAACCACAAAAAAGCGGTGGCGCGGGAGAAATTATTGAGAACCCAATTCTTTCCAATTTTAAAGAAGGGCTGTCTGTTTTGGAATACTTTATCTCCACACACGGTGCGCGTAAAGGTCTTGCGGATACAGCCTTGAAAACGGCTGACGCCGGATACCTGACCCGCCGTCTGCATGACGTCGCCCAGGATGTCGTGATTTCCGAGTTGGATTGCGGCACCCTCCGTGGGTTGGAAATTTCAGCATTGAAGGACAATGAGGAGGTCGTGGAGTCACTTTTGGAGCGGATTGTTGGTCGTGTGGTGCTGAATGACTTATTCAATCCCATAACCAAAGAGTTGATTGTTGCAGCAGGGGAGGAGATTACAGAGGATATCGCGCAAGTGATTGATGCATCCCCAATTGATGCCGTTGAGATTCGATCGGTTCTCACTTGTGCGGCCAAAACAGGTGTTTGCGTGAAGTGCTACGGAAGAAATCTGGCCACCAATCGCATGGTTCAAATGGGTGAATCAGTGGGTGTTATTGCTGCTCAGTCGATTGGTGAACCTGGTACCCAGCTCACACTTCGTACATTCCACGTAGGCGGTGTTGCAGGTAATATCGCCTCCGAATCACAACTGATTGCCAAATTTGATGGGCGCTTAGAATTTGATGAGGTTCGTCAGGTGACCTACAACGGGGAAAACGCAGCGCGGCAGATTGTGGTTTCACGGTCTGGGGAAATGCGCATTGTTGATGCGCAGAGCGGACAGCCATTAATGACCAATGTTCTGCCATATGGTGCGGAGTTGTTTGTGCAGGCAGGAGATATGATTAAAAAGGGCGATAAAATTTGTGTTTGGGATCCT
>CAIVQI010000144.1 GCA_903908015.1 uncultured Bacteroidota bacterium | reverse complement strand
TTTTTGCCAAGGCCTTCGAAAAAGCCGAGTTGGCCAGGTTCGACCAGGCGGAAATGGACAAATACGAAAACAGCCTGAAAGTGTACCGCGACCTGAAAGGGGTCATTGATACGGCCTATATGGATGGAAAACTGGAGGGAATGGCGGAGGGCATTCAGGAAGGAAAACTGGACGTGGCGCGCGCCTTGAAAAACCACGGGGTAGCGATGGACATCATCATCCATACGACGGGTCTGTCCAGAGAAGAAATCGAACGGCTATAGTTTTAGCCTGAACCAAGTCAGGGTCCTCTACTAACGGCTAATCACGAGGCGTCCATGGTTCATGCCGTCGATGCTGATGAGGTAGAGTCCGGATGGCAGGGGATGGCCCGCAGCGGAGTTCAGATTCCAATTCAATACGGATTGGCCCGCTTCCATGCGCAGGGTCGATAACAGTTGTCCATGTATGTTACGAACATCGATGGTTGCAGGGGCGCCTGATTGATCATCCATGCGCTCAATGATCACCTGTTCAGAACCTGGATTGGGATAAATGCGCAGGGAAGTTATGCGTTCAGTTGGGGATGCGTGTGGATCAGCCAAGGCAAGATCAGGTGCACTCAACCTTTTCGAGGTATACAACCGATATCCGCCTGCTTCCACCGGCATAGTGTTGGTTATCTGAGTAATGTCGATGCTGTCGCCCGTGAAATACTCATACCAGCGACCCGTAGATGGGAAGGTGGCGGGGAAACTGGCATCGGTGATGCCCCAATTGCCAAACACCATGACGTTCATAGATGGGTGAATCAGCCGGATTTGTTTGAAAGCACCACTGAGGGCGAATGTGAAATTGGAGGTGCCAAATGCGGGTTCGGTCGTTTTCAAATGATTCATGGCCGCGTAAATGTTGAAAAGCCTGCGGCGGTCGGGGTTGGTGAAGTAGTCCCAACGAACAGGCTTGGGATCGGTGCGGCAGCCCTGGTTGATGCTGCCGTTCGGGCAACGATTGATGCTGAAGTCGTAGCCCAACTCGCCAAATTGCCAGATCATTTTCGGTCCTGGAATCGACATTTCAAAAACGGGAACCAATTCCATTCGGCGGAGCGCAGTTTGAATATTACGTGTATTGTAATTTGCGTTAAAACTACCATTGGTAAGATTCCTGTACATCAACCGCTCCTCATCGTGGCTTTCCGCATAGGTCATCAGGTTGGGTTGCGACCAACCTCTTTGGGTGTATGCGCCCCATTGGAAGTTCGAATTGTTCACATAACCCATGGTGCCTTCATTGAAATTGTAGTTGAGGTTACCCCAAAACATCAGGCCATAATTGGCCAGTTCGCGTTCCTCAGAATTATCGGCGAAGTGCTCGAGAATCAAATAGGCGGTGGGATCATACACCCGCACTGAGTCATAGATCGCTTTCCAAATGCGCACACGCGTGCTGTCGTATTGTCCCCACAGACCCGTGTTGCCCAAGGTATTCCGCTGGGTGAAACCCTTCGACAAATCGAAGCGGTATCCGTCGAAACGAAACTCGGTGAGCCAGTGCTTGAGGACGCGTCGCACGAAGCGTTGGGTGGCCGGACTTTCGTGGTTCATGTCGTAGCCCACATTGAAGTCATGTTTGGCCACTGGGTTAAAATACGGACTATTGGCAGCGGGTTGGTTGGCTGCAGCGTCCCACCACATACGCACAATAGGGCTCAAGCCAAATTGATGGTTGAGGACCATATCGAGGACTACAGACATCCCCAGGCTGTGACAGCTATCGATGAGTTCCTTGAGTTTTGTTTCGGGGCCATAGGCCTTATCACTGGCCAGCATAAACATCGGGTTGTAGCCCCAGGAGTTGTTGCCTTCAAACTCTGTTGTGGGCATGAGTTTGAGGCAATTGATACCCAGCCGCTTCAAGTAAGACAGGCTATCGATGACCCTTTGAAAGGTGCGTTCGACAGAAAAATCCCTGACAAGAAGTTCATAGGCAACCAAATCGCGTGGGTTGGGCCTGGTGAAGTTGGTATTGCGCCAAGGGTATGCAGGTTGATTGGTTTGCAATACAGACACGATGCCCGTGGTTTTTCCGGTAGGGTAGGGTTTGAGGTTGGGGTACACCGAGGCAACGATAAATGGATCATTGGAGGGATCCAGGATTTTATGACTGAATGCATCAGCCACTTTGAGCTGACCGTCGACCATGTATTGGTAGGCGTATTCTTCTCCCGGATTTAAGTTGTTGATGGTGATCCAATACCAATTGCTGTCGGGTGTACGGTTCATGAAATAGTTGACATCAGGCGACCAGTTGTTGAAGTCGCCCAGCACAAACACGTTTTGTTTGTGGGGGGCATAGAGCACGAGTTGCACTGTAGAATCATTGAGTTCATTGACCCCGTCCTGAACACCTGCGGGCAGGGGGGCAATAACGGAGCTGGGTGGACAAACCAAACGAATGGTATCGGACACCGTGCTGGCTCCTGAAGTGGCGCGAAACACCAGTTCATAATTGTTGGCCTGAGGAAACTGAAGGTTGAGGCTTAGGGTATCGCTCAACACCGACTGCTGGAGCACGCCGTTCACATACAGCGAGAGCGAGCAAACCTGGGAGGCCGCGCCAAAAAACGGAACATTGGTTTGAACGGGTACGAGCAGTTGTCCGCGTGATGGTGCGAAAATACGTGCTTGTAGTTGACCAGCCGGATAAATGGGGACGTATATATCACTTCCATCAGCGGCCCGGCCCACCACGCTTCCGTCTGTATTGCGAAACACAAAGGCGAGCGATTGCACCGTTTCGGCTACCGGAACGGCGTGGAAGGTACGGGGACGATAGCTGAAGCGGTAGATGTTGTTGCCCAATGGGGTCATGAGGGTTTGTGGCGTGGCTACGCCCCAGGTCGAAGGCACCACATGTCGCCAGTTCGTGGGGCTCGTGCTGAGGTTGGTGAGTACACCGAAATGTCCATATACTGGGCC
>CAIVQI010000143.1 GCA_903908015.1 uncultured Bacteroidota bacterium | reverse complement strand
GGGATTGAAAATGAATTGTTTTATGACCCCAAAACGCGCATGTTATTTGGTGACGCAAAAGGTGTACTCCAAAAATTGAATTCGGCCCTCAAGGAGGTGTAGCGGTCATTTTTTGCGTATTTTTGTGAATAACTGTTATTGTTCGATGTTTATCAATTGTTTAGTGATTTCTTTCTAAAGAGCCTTAACCATATCATTCTAGCCCCCTTATCCTCTTAATATATGTCCGACTCAGTCGAACTGCACTTGGGTAGCGAACGCTTCAGTTACCCCATCCTCACCGGAACCGAAAACGAACGCGCTGTAGACATTGCTAAACTTCGTGATGAGACCGGACTCATTACATTAGATCTAGCCTATAAGAATACCGGGGCAACCAAAAGCGCCATCACTTTTATTGATGGAGATTTAGGCATTCTGCGTTATCGGGGCTATCCGATAGAGCAATTGGCCGAACATTCCACATTTATGGAAGTGAGTTATCTTCTTTTATACGGTGAACTACCATCAGCCGTACAATTAGAGCAGTTCAACCAGTCGATTATTCGCCGCACTTTGGTCCATGAGAACATCAAGAAGTTTCTGGATGCATATCCGGGCGGAACGCATCCTATGGGGGTGTTGATGAGTACCATTGCGTCACTCTCGAGTTTTTATCCCAATTCGCTGATACCTAACCGCTCTGTTGAGGATGTAGACCGAACGATTCACCGCCTGATCGCCAAAATGGCTACCATCGCGGCCTGGACGTACAAAAAGGCGATTGGTCACCCCTATATGTACCCCAATAACAAGTACGATTACGTGTCCAACTTCCTGATGATGATGTTTGGTCACCGTACGGAAGAATATGTGCCCGATCCGGTGGTGGTGGATGCCCTCAATAAATTGTTGATTTTGCACGCCGACCACGAGCAAAACTGTTCTACGTCCACGGTGCGGATTGTAGGTTCATCCCATGCCAATATATATGCCTCTGTTGCTGCCGGTATTGGGGCTTTGTGGGGTCCGCTGCACGGAGGTGCCAATCAGGCCGTGATTGAAATGCTGGAGGCCATTAAAGAGGATGGCGGAGACGCGCAAAAATATATTGCCAAAGCCAAAGACAAAAACGATCCATTCCGATTGATGGGCTTCGGACACCGCGTCTACAAAAATTTTGACCCGCGTGCGAAAATCATCAAAGTGGCCTGCGACCAAGTGTTGAATCGATTGGGCATCAACGATCCGATTCTCGACATTGCCAAGCAATTGGAAGAAACAGCGTTGAGTGACGAGTATTTTGTAGAACGTAAACTATACCCGAATGTTGATTTTTATTCGGGAATCATCTACAGGGCTATTGGAATACCAACGGATATGTTCACCGTTATGTTCGCCTTGGGTCGTCTGCCTGGTTGGATCAGTCAGTGGAAGGAGATGCGCGAGTCCAATGAGCCCATCGGGAGGCCCCGCCAACTCTACATCGGTCACCCTGAGCGCGAGTATATACCTGTAGGTAAGCGTAAAGGGTAAGAAGCAGTTATTTCTTCCTTTTGGCAGCGCCCCATTGATTTGGGTAACTAGGCGTTCATCAAATCTTCTATTTCTTCGGTTTCAATTGGAATCCCTTCCATCAGGTTCACTGGACCGTTGGCGGTAATCAGGATGTCATTTTCAATTCTAATGCCTATGCCTTCCTCCCTCACATAAATGCCTGGCTCACAGGTGATGACCATTCCTTCGTCGAGTTTCCCATAGCGTTCGCCGATGTCGTGAACGTCGATGCCCAGGAAATGCCCGGTGCCGTGAGGGAAATACTTTTTATAGGCGGGTGTGTCTGAAGGAGCGTTTTTCACCTCTGTGGGTGTTAATAGGCCGATGTTCAATAGCTCCTCCTGCATGATCAAGGCTGAGCTTTGGTTGTATTCGTTGAGCGTTCGACCTACGGTGAGCAGTTTGGTGGCTGCGGTTTGTACACGCAAAACCGCATCGTACAGTTGTTTTTGTCGGCTTGAAAAGCGGCCATTTGCTGGCACGCATCGTGTCATGTCGCCGGAATAATGCCCGTAATCAGCACCGAAATCCATCAATATCAAGTCGCCATCCGCACAAAGGCGATCGTTGTGCGTGTAATGAAGGATGCAGGCCGATGCACCCGAGGCAATAATGGGTGAAAATGAGAAGCCTTGGGCCCTGTTTTTTAGGAGAGAGCATATAAGATCTGCTTCAATATCGAATTCCCAAATGCCAGGTTTGATTTTCGGCAGAACCTGAGCGAATGCGTTACCAGTAATTCTTACGGCCTTTTTAAGCATGTCGATTTCTTCCGGTTGCTTGCGAGAGCGCAATTGGGCGAACAAGGGAGCCGCCCGGTGGTAGTCGTGCAAGGGGTATCGGCTTTGGAGCTGAGCAACCAAGCGAAGCAAGGAATCGGGGAGAAAATTGCTCAGGCGGTCATTTTCATTGGTGTTGAGGTAACACCCGCTTGCATAGGTCATGAGTGGGTGCAGTTGGCTTTCAAATGCGCTGCTCCACCGAATGGTCTCCACGCCCGATAGTTCCCGAGCGCGTCCCTTGCTGTATTTCGGGCCTTCCCATATGGTGAGTTCTTCATTCGTTTCTCGAATAAAGAGCACCTCCCGAAGTTCAGGCACCGGGCAATCGGGAAACAAGATGAGGTGGGTGTCTTCCTGGTCGATTCCAGTGAGCCAATAGAGCTCGCTGTTCGGGCGAAAGGCATAATCGGCGTCGGCATTTCTAGGGATCGAATCGTTGGAACTGAAAACGGCGATACAACCGGGTTTCATGTGTTGCATAAAACGATGGCGGTTGTTCACAAACAACGCGGAAGGGGCAGGTCTGTACTTCATGAGGAAGGTGATTACGGTTCTAAAAATACGGATTTCATGGCTTCGCATTTTTTTTCTTCTCTGTTTGGTCATGTTCTCTTTTTCTGCTACCTTTGCACTCCCTCAAAGTAGGGGGTTTATTTGTTTGTCAACCGCGCACGTTTCGCATATGCCCACAATCCAACAACTTGTACGCCTCGGTCGGGAGCACAAGAGCGACAAGAGCAAATCACCCGCTCTTGATTCTTGTCCACAGCGCCGCGGTGTTTGTACCCGTGTTTATACCACCACGCCCAAGAAGCCAAACTCGGCCATGCGTAAGGTGGCTCGGGTTCGCCTGACCAATCAAAAGGAGGTCAATGCCTATATTCCGGGAGAAGGACACAACCTTCAAGAGCACTCAATTGTGTTGATTCGGGGAGGTCGTGTTAAGGATTTGCCAGGGGTTCGTTACCACATCATACGTGGGGCTTTGGATACCGCGGGTGTGAACGGACGTAAGCAGGGTCGCTCGAAATATGGTGCAAAAGCCAAGCAGGTCGCTCCTACAACCAAAAAGAAAAAATAATTGACATGAGAAAGACCAGGGCCAAAAGAAGGATCGTTGAGCCTGATCCCAAGTTTCAAGATGTAATGGTGACACGCTTCATCAACAACATGATGTTTGAGGGTCGCAAGAGTACGGCCGCTACTATTTTCTACACGGCCATGGAGGTTGTAGAGAAGAAGACCAGCGAAAATGGCTTAGAGGTTTGGCGTCGCGCAATGGGAAATGTTATGCCTGCCGTTGAAGTGAAAAGTCGCCGCGTAGGTGGAGCTACCTACCAAGTGCCCATAGAAGTGAATCCAGTGCGCAAACAAGCCTTGGGTATGCGGTGGTTGATTAATTATGCACGCAAACGCAACGAAAAGACGATGGTCGATCGTTTGGCAGCTGAGGTGATTGCAGCCGCCAAGGGTGAAGGTGCTGCCGTTAAAAAGAAGGAAGATACATATAAGATGGCCGAAGCCAATAAAGCGTTTTCACATTTCAGATTCTGATACCATGGCCCAGAAAGATCTTAAGTTTGTAAGAAATATAGGAATTGCCGCGCACATCGATGCTGGTAAGACCACCACCACAGAGCGGATACTCTATTATACCGGCATGACCCACAAAATTGGTGAGGTACATGATGGTGCGGCCACAATGGATTGGATGGCCCAAGAACAAGAGCGGGGAATCACCATTACATCTGCCGCCACCAAGACCACCTGGAATTGGCAAAAT
>CAIVQI010000142.1 GCA_903908015.1 uncultured Bacteroidota bacterium | reverse complement strand
TTGTTTGTTTTGATTTGGGGAGAACTGGCGGTGGGCCTTTTTGGGACGCCTTTCGCAGGAAACTAAGGTTGATCACTGTTTCTTAGGTCAGGATTCCCTGTCAAAACGGGTCAGGATTCTGGGGAAAAGTCTGTCGCGGTTCCACGGCAATAAACAGGTTACATAAAAAAATAGAAAAACATGATGGTTTGCCTTCTGCGCAGGCCGTCGGTGCGCCCCACCAGCCGCCCCGACTGATCATAAATTCGCTCGCCGTCGAGCCGCCCCAGGAGGCTGCCGTTGCCCCCATACAGGCGCTCGCCATCCACCCGTCCCACCTGCCGCCCCGAGCCATCATAGATCCGTTCGCCGTCGGTGCGCCCAATCATTCGGCCAGCCCCGTCAAAGACCCTGTCGTCGTCCACCCGCCCAATCATCCGCCCGCTTCCACTGTAGTAGCGCTCGCCGTCCACCCGCCCGATCAACCGGCCGCCACCGTCATAGACACGCTGTGCCTCGGCCGTGCCCATCCACAGCAACGCCATCATCAAAATCAACAGTTTTTTCATGCCATAAATGTATATGCCTGCACAAGAAAGTAGAAGTCCGGCATAACCGATTCCGGCAGGAATGGGAAACAACAGATCCCCACAGAGTCAATTATGCCGGTCAGGCCGCGAAGGTCCGGCTAAAGTTAACCAGGAAATAGCAACATTTGTACCGACCCTTCAACCGCCAAAAAAAGCCCCATGCGCCACCATCACCCGCACGAAGAGCAGTACTTTGAAATGAACCGCCAGGCGTGGAACGAAAAAACCGACGTTCACCTCAAGTCGGCCTTTTACCGCCACGACGAATTCATGCAGGGGGCTACGTCGCTCAACGAAATTGAACTGCAGTTGCTGGGCGACGTGCGGGGCAAAAGCGTGCTCCATCTGCAGTGCCATTTCGGACAAGACACCCTTTCCTTGGGTAGAATGGGGGCCCTGGCCACGGGGGTGGACCTGTCGGACCGGGCCATCGATACCGCCCGTCGGATTGCCAGGGAAACCAATTCCTCCGTTCAGTTTATCCGCAGCAACCTCTACGACCTGCCGGAGGTGCACCACCAGACCTACGACCTCGTGTTCACCAGTTACGGCACCATCGGATGGCTGCCCGACCTGCATCGCTGGGCCCGGGTGGTCGCCCACTTTTTGAAGCCCGGCGGACGCCTTGTGATGGTCGAATTCCATCCCGTTGTCTGGATGTTTGACGACGATTTCGGCTCGGTGGCCTACCGCTATTTCAACTCAGGGCCCATCATCGAGACGCAGAAGGGCACCTACGCGGATCCGAAGGCAGACCTTGAGCAGACCAGCGTAACGTGGAACCACGGCTTGGCCGAGGTCATCGGCAGCCTGCTCGCGAGTGGAATCGACATCCGCACTTTCGAGGAATTTGATTATTCGCCCTACCCCTGCTTTCGGCATACGGTTGAGGTGGCGCCCAGGAAATACCGCATAGGGCATTTGGGCGATCAGATTCCGATGCTTTATGCGCTGGAGGCCGTGCGCCGGTAATGGGGGGCGTTTTGTCTCAATGCACTTTATCCTGAATCAACTTTCTGATCCTCCCCCACCGCCCAATGGCCGAAGGCCGGGTGGAACTTCAACGCCTCCTTTTTAAAGGTATCGAATCCGCCACCTTTAAAACCGGGTGCATGACGGGATGAGTTCCTTTGATATTGGATTTGACGCTTGTTTGGGCCCTATAAAACAACAACTTCGAATTTCCGGTCAAGGTACCGCATCCAAATTGCTCCGCCGGATTCGGGATATCCCCAAAATCCTGAAATCTGCACAATAAAAAGTCTGAAATCAGCACAATGAAAATCCTGAAATCTGCACAATAAAAAGTCTGAAATCTGCACAATGAAAATCCTTATTTTTGCACAATTGCGAAAGACGCAATACCATGGGTCGATTCGAATGAATAAAGAATGGAATATAAAAAGCGATTGGTTGAGGCAGAATTAATGGCAAAAATGGCAGCATCGGGGGCGGTACTGATAAAAGGGCCAAAATCATGCGGTAAGACCGAAACCGCTACCCGATACGCCGGGAGCGTGCTGAACATGGACAGAGATCCACAAGTGGCCATCGTGATGGCGACCAACCCACAGTTGCTGCTGGAAGGGGAAACCCCCCGATTGATTGATGAGTGGCAGGAGCATCCCGAAATTTGGAATTATGTGCGGCATGAAGTGGATCAGCGCAAATCGAAAGGGGTGTTTATCCTTACCGGATCCGCTCAACCGCCCGAACAGGTGCGGCTTCACAGCGGTGCCGGTCGCTTCACGGTTGTGCAGATGGAAACGATGACCTGGCAGGAGTTGGGCCATTCCAGCGGAACGGTAAAACTATCGGATTTGCTTGCAGGCCAGGCGAAAGAATTTTTCGAACCCGGAATTTCACTGGACAATATACTGGAGAGAATTTGTACGGGAGGTTGGCCCGCCTTGATTCATGAGAACCTACCCAACGCACTCAATTTGAATCGGGGCTATGTTGATTTGCTCTGCGAGGTGGACATGAGCCGGGTGTCGGGAATCAATCGAAATCCCCAAAAGGTGCGCAGTTTATTGCGTTCACTATCCCGAAACATTGCGACGCTGGCTGACAACAAAACCTTGGAGAAGGATATAGGAATAATTGAAAATAACACGGCATCGAGAAATACATTGTCGGAGTATTTGGACGCCTTATCCAAATTGATGATCCTGTATGAGCAACCGGCCTTCAACCCACATATTCGTTCCGCCGCATCCTTGCGCAAATCTCCCAAGCGACATCTTTGCGATCCTTCCCTGGCGGTAGCCGCTTTAGGATTAGACGTGGAATCCCTGTTGAAAGATCTTACCTACACCGGTTTTTTGTTTGAATCACTAGCCATACACGAACTGAATGTGTATGCCAAATCAAACGACGCCACAGTTTTTCACTACAGCGATTCGTATGGTCATGAGGTGGACGCCATCGTGCAGAAACGCAACGGAGCCTACGCAGCCTTCGAGATTAAACTGGGCGTCGGTTTTATAGAGGAAGCGGCGAAAAGTCTCACAAAATTTGCAGCCAACATCGACCCGGATAAAATGGAATTGCCCCGATCGCTGAATATCATCACGGGAACGGGCATGAGTTACCGCCGCCCAGACGGCATCAACGTCATTTCTCTGGCTTCACTGGGCGCTTAAAAGCGATGGGGCGCAATCAAATTCGAGGCACTGATTGAATCGCGTCCTCAAAATCACTAAAGTCAGAGTCCAAGGCCAAATCGATGGTATTGCTGCTGACGGAAACTGAGAAGGACTTGTGTTTTTCCTCTGGGCATAGACCTTCGCCCGCTCGATGAGCACACCGTCCAGCTGAAGGGTAAGTTTGGCGACCATGGCTTATAAATTATTTACGTATAAAAATAAAAGAATTGTACGTAACCGGCACGATGGACCCTGCCATTTTCGCTGTTTCAGTTTCAAATATTTTTCTCAGGATAGATAAACGTTAATTGTCCCCATCTGTATCGTTGCCTTCGCAATATCATTTCAAAGCAACCGATTCGGAACCACCAAAAAAAGCAAGGTCATACACAAATAAATGCTATTTTCGTGATTAAATTCACATATATTACATTTAATAATGGAAAGGTCGTTGCAAGCCGAACTGCTGAAGTGGAAAAATTCTGTTGGCCGATTGCCTTTGATTATTCAGGGAGCCAGGCAGGTGG
>CAIVQI010000141.1 GCA_903908015.1 uncultured Bacteroidota bacterium | reverse complement strand
TGCTCGTGTTGTATCAATATGGTCCCGTTCGGCTAAATTCTGAAGTACATCATTTAAACTCCAGTTTTCGCCTTTCAACCTCAATTCAGCTGTCCTTCTTTCGGCGCGGATGTGTGGATTGGCCGTCATGAATATTTTGACATCGGCATGCGGGAACACATGCGTTCCAATATCACGGCCGTCCATCACCAAACCACCAGAAGCCCCCATCAGGCGTTGTTCTTCAACTAGCTTCTGACGGACCTCAGGGATGGCGGCCACCGGACTAACCATTGAGGAAACTGCAGCTCCCCGAATGTCATCTTCAACGCAAAGACCATTCATCCACAATTCAATGGCACCGCCATCGGCCGATTTCCGAAAGCTCAGATGGATGGAAGTCAAAGCGGCTGTGACCTCTTTGGAAGGCAACGGATTGATGCCATTTTGTAAGAAATAAAGAGTAACGCCCCTGTACATCGCGCCTGAATCGACGTAAATCAGGCCAAGTACCCGGGCCAAATCCTTGGCCAATGTACTCTTACCGCAGGCAGAATACCCGTCTAATGCTATGATTGGTGCTTTTTTCACCTTGCAAAAATAGGTAAACCCATTGGGCAAATTTAGTAGTAGTTTTGCATCCCGTTTGGGGCCTATCCCCACATTCCTACATGTCTGCCTTTGAATCCCTTGGCCTGCACCAAGCCCTTTGCACCGCTGTCGCTCGATTGGGCTTCACCGAGCCCACACCTATTCAGAAATTAACCATCCCCGTTTTAACTTCCGGAATCCGAGATGTGGTGGCCTTAGCCCAAACGGGAACAGGCAAAACCGCTGCCTTTGGTTTGCCTGCAGTTCAGATGTGCATGGAAAATCCATCCGAGCTTCAGGTTCTGGTGTTGAGTCCGACGCGCGAATTGTGTTTGCAAATAACGGCAGACTTGAAATTGTTTACGAGTGAACTGCCCGACATTCGCGTTTGTGCGGTTTATGGCGGCAGCAGCATACAGGCACAGATCAAAGAACTGCGCGACCGACCGGCCATCATCGTGGCCACTCCAGGCCGACTCATCGACCTGATCGATCGCAAAGCAGCCCGCCTCGATACCGTACGCTATATAGTGCTTGATGAAGCAGATGAAATGCTTAACATGGGCTTCCGCGACGACATCGACTATATCCTGCAAAATACCCCATCGCGTCAATCTACCTGGCTTTTTTCGGCCACCATGCCCGATGCTGTACGTCAGATTTCTGGCAACTACATGACGAATCCGGAAGAAATCTCCGCGGGTACCCGAAATGTTTCTGCTGCCAACATCAGCCATAAATTTTATGTGGTGCAGCAACGGGATCGTTTCGAAGCCCTGAAGCGTTTGGTCGATTACCACCCCGGGATGTATGCGATTATTTTTTGTCGCACCCGTGCCGAAACTCAAGAGATTGCCGAAAGATTGATTCGAGAAGGCTACGATATTGAGGCCCTTCATGGAGATCTCACCCAGCAACAACGAGACCGGGTGATGGGGCGTTTCCGTGACCGAAGTTTGCAGTTATTGATCGCAACCG
The DNA here is from genome assembly GCA_903908015.1 of uncultured Bacteroidota bacterium. GTDB lineage: Bacteria > Bacteroidota > Bacteroidia > UBA7662 > UBA7662 > F1-60-MAGs140. The sequence continues at coordinate 7,532 of CAIVQI010000141.1, read as the reverse complement.
ATGTGGCAGCCCGAGGAATCGACGTGAGCGACCTTACTCATGTCATCAATTATTCCCTTCCCGATGAGCCTGAGGTGTACACGCACCGATCTGGCCGTACAGGCCGGGCCGGTAAAAACGGGGAATGTTTAAGTTTGGTAAGTCCTCGCGAACAAACCCGCATCCGTCACATTGCCCGATTATTGTCGTCGGCCCCGGAACGGGGAACCATTCCCAACGGACCAGAAATCACCCGCAAGCAGTTTTCGCATTTTCTCGAGAAAATTGCTACTGCTCCTGTGGGCGATCACGACTACCAAGAGTTTTTGGATCCATTGTTTGCCCGATTATCCGAAGTTTCCAAAGAAGATTTATTGGAGCGAATTGTGGCGCTTGAATTTGAGCGCTTCATGAAATACTACAAAGACGCTATAGATTTAAATCCAACCATCCCTGATCAGACGCGAAAAGGCACCCCAATGCCTGGTGGTGAACGGAGTGAAGCAAATGGCCCAATGTCTCGGTTATTCATCAGTCTGGGAACGCGCGATGGGTTCTACAAAGCGAGCATGTTGCAGTTTCTGCTGGATCATTCCGGACTCAAAAAAGCTGATTTAGGCAGAATCGATTTGGGTGACACCCGCACCATTGTGGAGGTCGACGAGGCACATATGTCGGCCATCATCGAAACCTTTGATGGAGGCGCTTTCCGAGGGCGTCGAATTCGGGTTGAAAAAACGGGAGATCATGCAGTGCGAAGACCGCATCACCACGCTTCACGTTCGGAATCGCCCCGCAAAGGCGGGTGGAAGCGCTAATCCACTTCAGCAGGAAGCGCAAACCCACTCAGAAAGTTGGCTATATTGAAAATGATGTGCCGCAGCCGCAGGTGCTGCCTGCGTTAGGGTTTTCAAAAATGAACCCGCGGTTGTTCAAGCCCTCACCAATATCCAAAAACAATCCATCCAAATAAAGGGCATGTGAAGGCTCTATAGCCACGGAAATAGTTCCGAATTGAATCAAATAGTCGTCTTCTTTAGGGTTTCCTGCTTCGAGAACATACGACAAACCGGCACAACCACCCCCCTTTACACCCAATCGTGTGATCTGACCATCCAAATATTGTTTGGTCAGACGCGCCAATTCAATCAGTGCACGGTCACTGACCTTGATTGAAGGAGTGTATTTTGGAGAATCAACTGCACTTGTTGGTAATGGCATTTCAGGCTTAGGCTCTATGATTGCGTTCATCATCGTTTATGATCATTGCTGATAGTGCGTTGGATTGAGATTGGGATCCACAAATATACAAAATACACTCCCTCGGGATGATTGTAAACCTATGACATGCGTATTTTCGCATCATGCAAACCTTATTCGCGCAAGCCATCGCTCTTCTCTTGTTGCTGGTGTCGGTGTCATTCGTTGTATTTTTAATGATCCGACACCTGCAAGTTCGCCGCGTCCTGCTTCCACTCGAAATTCAGGCCCATGAACGCCTGTTGCTGTTTGTTGAGCGTCTCAGGCCAGAAGGCCTACTCATGCGTACACCCACTGCAGATGAATCTATCGATCAAGTTCGCTATGCACTTTTGGCGGGAATCAACATCGAATGGGAACATAATCTAAGCCAACAACTATATGTAGACCCTCTGATTTGGCTGGCAACCTCCGCTGCACGCGATGAAGTGATTCAATTGATTCAAACGTCTGCTTTAGAATTACCCGAATCTGTTCCCCGCTACAAGCAACTTATTTTGAAAAGAGCAGCTGAAACTGGATTACCCGCATGCAACCGCGCATTAAGAACCTTGCATCAAAAGCGTCCCTAATGCCACGGATGTTGCCATTTCTGTTTCTCTTTCTTTTGGTGATGACGCAACCCACCGGGGCAAAAGAATTAGGTTTTCCCTGTTACCATGCCCGTTATGACATTTCCATTCTCAAAGGCCTTTCGCCATCAGACACAAGCCAACTGAAGGTCAAACGCCCAAAGCGTCCGAAGCAACTGAATTTATACTTCAAAGCATTCCAAAGCATCGCCATAAAAAATGACTCCTTATTAAAAGAGAGAAGCAATGATCCATTTTTATGGGTCGATTCGTTCCGGAATCTACAGCATTTGATCACCCAAAAGCCCTTGTTGTGGTCGCCCCGCGCGCTGGTGAAATCGATGCCTGAGTCGGAGCTCACCAACCTTCTGGCCGACATTCTCTTGTTTGAATCGCGTCAAATTTGGGACAGCGTCGATATAGCCCTGTTAAACCCTGGTGGAATAAGAGCTGGATTCCCCGCCGATACACTGAGGGTGATGCACATCATGGAAGTGCTTCCGTTCCCCAACCGCCTCGACAAAATCACCCTGTCGGGTGGTGCACTTCAAGAGTTACTCGACCACTGGGCCGCGAAAGGTGGGGCCGCAGTTTCCGGTTTAAGTATGACAATCCAACAGGGAAAAGCCATGGAGATCCAGGTGGGGAATGTACCCCTCAACACCAACAAAATGTACCGAATCGCGCTGCCTGATTATTTGGTAGATGGGGGCGACGGCTGTTCCTTTTTGGTCGGCTGTTCGCTTCAACGCGGTCAATTTCGAATCACCGATCTGGTGATCCGGCATTTAGAACTAATGGGGTCGAGGGGATTGCCCCTCAAAACACATCTCGATGGAAGAATCCGGGTACAATAGACGTAAGTTCATCCGTAATCTGGGCTTGACGGCTGGTAGCATCGGATTATCCGGAATAATGCCCGGATACCTACAAGCCAAGGGCGTTACCTATCGACTCAGCATACTGCATACGAATGATACGCACAGCCGTATAGACCCCTTTCCCGCGGGCAGTTCAATGGCTGGTATGGGAGGGGTGGCAGCCCGCCTGGAGCTGTTGAAAACAATGAGGAGCGAGGTCAAGCGCAGCATTCTGCTGGATGCAGGTGATTTCTTCCAAGGAACACCCTATTTTAATTTCTACCAGGGTGAAGTAGAAATTCGTGCGATGCAACAATTGGGGTATGATGTGGCAACGCTGGGCAATCACGACTTTGATGGAGGAATCGATAATCTACACGCCCAACTGAGCAAAGCAGATTTTCCTGTGGTTAGCGCGAACTATTCTTTTGGCCGACACGCACTCGCACAGAGGTGTCAATCAGCGGTAGTCATTCGCAGAGATCCACTCAAAATTGGTGTATTTGGCCTGGGAATTAATCCAGTCGGACTCATACCAGCGGCGTTGGCACCCCAACTGAAATATGTTGATCCATTTGAAGCGGCAAGGCTACAAGCAAGGCAACTGAGAACAGTTCATGGATGCCATATGGTCATTTGTTTGTCACACCTAGGGCTTGGTTATTCGGATGATCGTCCGAGTGATCGCCGATTGGCACGTGAGGTGAGCGGGATTGATCTGATTGTGGGCGGACATACCCACAGTTTTCTCGACCAACCAGAGGTCTACTTGAACCCACTGGGCCATCCAGTTTATGTGGTTCAGGCTGGTCACGGCGGACTCCGATTGGGTAAAGTGGATTGGGAAATCAAAATGGGAATAAGGACAACAGTCATCCCTGTTGAAACCTCCCTGATCTCCATTGGAGCGTCGAAGGAGATGGGGTAAGTCCATGAAGAGCCTGAGTGGATAAACCTATATGTTAAAAAATTATCTAATACCTAATTTATTTATATATCGATGATTACCAAAAACATATAATTATAATATCAATTCCAAATTTGAACGTCCTTTTTTTTATTTTTTTTTACGCCGCTTCATTGCCCTCTTCTTGGCTCCTTTACGCGGTTATCCACATCGCTTGTTCATTTCTTGAACATTTTTTTTTCTGTTTGCTTTTTTCAATCGATTTTCGTTCTCCTTTCAACGGATTCCCGTTGTTGTTCCAATTCAATTCGATATGCAGAAAACCAAAGAAGAAGTATGGGGAGGATGTCTGTCTGTCATCCGTGATAACGTAACGCAGCAAAGCTTCAAGACTTGGTTTGAACCCATTCAACCCGTACGAATGCAGGAAGGTGTGCTCACCATCCAAGTGCCCAGTCAATTTTTCTATGAATGGCTGGAGGAACATTACGTAAACCTGCTTCACAAAACGATTCGCAGAGAATTGGGGCCCGAGGGACGACTCGAATACAATATTTTAATGGACGGCCATTACAACGGTCAGGAACCATATACGGTGAGTGTCCCCGGTTCACCCGGACGCAGCAAGCATCAAGACATGTCCATGGGGGTCAACATCGGCAGCAACATCAAGAATCCTTTTATCATTCCGGGATTGCGCAAAATACATGTGGATCCGCAACTCAATCCCCGATATAATTTTGAAAATTTTGTTGAGGGCGACTGCAACAGACTCGCACGAAACGCTGCTCAGGCCGTGGCATCCAAACCCGGAGGCACATCATTCAATCCGCTCATGATCTATGGCCCAACCGGCCTGGGCAAAAGTCACCTCGTTCAGGCAATGGGCAACCAAACCCGAACCCTATTTCCCTCAAAGACCATTTTGTACGTCACCGCTGAAAAATTCACCCAGCAGTTTATCGACGCCCTTAAAAACCACTCGGCCAACGACTTTGTCAACTTCTATCAACTCATAGACGTCCTTATTTTGGATGACGTACACAATCTGGCCGGAAAGGAGAAAACACAAGATGTTTTCTTCCATATTTTCAACCACTTGCACCAGAGCGGCAAGCAACTGGTACTCACCAGCGATAAATCACCCAAGGATTTGAAGGGATTAGAGGAACGGCTTATTTCGCGGTTCAAGTGGGGCCTCAGTGCCGATTTAAGTTTCCCCGATTTCGAAACACGGGTGGCTATTCTGCACATGAAAATGTATTCAGACGGTATTGAGTTGCCTGATGACGTCATCGATTTTATTGCCCTTAATTGCAACACCAACGTTCGGGAACTTGAGGGCGCCCTCACTTCACTCATGGCTTATACCACGCTCAACAAAAAAGAGCCTGATTTAGATTTAGCCAAAACGGTGATGAGAAATTTCGTGAGGAATGTAAATCCAGACGTTTCTTTAGAAACCATTCAAACGATGGTTTGTGAGTACTTCGCACTACCGGTCGACATGCTCCGTGGGCGTACGCGTAAACGGGAAGTGGTTCAGGCGCGCCAAATATCCATGTACCTTGCAAAGAAATTCACCAAACAAAGCCTCAAGAGCATCGGCGATTCCTTCGGAGGACGCGATCATTCAACCGTCATTCATAGTTGCCAGGCAGTAGAGGACCTCATGGATACAGACCGAAGATTCAGGGGTCAACTCGACGAAATTCAAAAAAAAATAAAAATTTCAACCCTCTAAATCCTTCAACAGCCAATCATGGCCAATATTAAGGCACAACTGGCACGAGGGGTTCGCGACTTCAACCCAGAATTCGTAAACCGCCGCAAATGGCTCTTTTCTCTGTTGGAAGAAGCTTTTAGGAAATACGGATTTCTACCCCTCGAAACACCTGCCATAGAATTGAATCAAACCCTTCAAGGGGCCTATGGAGAGGAAAGCGACCGCCTGATTTTCAGGATTTTAAATTCTGGGCAGTATTTGGAATCCATCACAGATTCAGATTGGGTGGCGGCTAAAAACGGACAAATCAATCGTTTTACGCGACTCGTTACGGAGAAGGCCCTCCGTTACGACCTCACTGTGCCGTTCGCCCGCTATGTATCCATGAATAGAGGATCGCTCATCTTCCCGTTCAAGCGCTTCCAAATGCAACCCGTTTGGCGGGCTGACCGGCCACAGCGGGGTCGATACCGCGAATTTTACCAATGCGATGCCGATTTGATTGGTTCCGATTGCTTATCGTCGGAGGCTCAAATGGTGGCATTATATGTTGAGGTACTCGTACAGCTCGGTTTCAAAGGGGCATGCGTACGGATCAGTCACCGCAAACTACTGCACTTTATGGCTGAAGCCTTGGGCCTATCGGCCGGCGCCCGTTCATTTATGGTGCAGCTCGATAAGCTCGACAAAACAGGAAAGGAACCTATGTCGGCCTACCTCGACGAACAGGGTGTATCGCATGAATTACAAGCTGCGTGGTGGGCGCTCTTAGAATCGAATCTCCATCCATCGGAATTGGCCGAACAATTACATGATTTTGCGCGTCAAGCACATGTTGCTCTGCCTACATCTATAGTGAAAGAGTTAGAAACCCTTATCCAATACATCACAGCACTTGGGGTCCCAACCACAAATTACCGATTTGATTTGTCGCTCGCGCGTGGCCTCGATTACTACACAGGTTTTATTTTTGAAGTAGACTCTGGGATAACTGGAATGGGAAGTATTGGTGGGGGCGGACGATATGAAAACCTCACGGCGGCTTTTGGCGTAGAAGGCCTGAGTGGCGTTGGAATTTCCTTTGGTGTGGAAAGAATTCTGGACCTGATGATCGAAAAAGATATGTTTGGTGACGCACCGACACCCGCAGCATATATCCTTTTGGCCACCACCTCCTCAGGGTGCATGGAACAAATGTTGACCTGCGCACAAAACCTAAGGACCCACGGCATCCACACCGATATTTTCGCCGGAGATCCCAAACCGAAGAAGATTTTTCACTACGCTGAAACCAGGAATATTCCTGTTGTGGCCATATTTAAAGAGGGTCCATCAGGCGATACCTTGGTACACCTTAAGCGACGAACAGACTCGGAACAAATCAGCGTTCAACCCCTTGAAGTACTGGCCTGGTTACAAGCAGACAAAACATGGAATTCGAGATAAATAAGCATTCATCCTTGGAGGTTTTCATCGCCCTGGCCCAAGCAGGACAAACGATTAAAATAGCTGAGGAAGTCTATACTGAAGCCATCCACAGCAGACAGTACCTCGATAATCTACTTCTCGAGAGCGATCAGGCATTTTATGGTATTAACACGGGCTTTGGCGCCCTTTGCCAGGTTCGGATACCCGATGAACAGCTCGAAGTGCTTCAGGAGAACCTCGTTCGATCACACGCCTGTGGCGTAGGGGCCGAATGCCGCCCAGAAATCGTACGGTTGATGCTGGCTTTAAAAATCCAATCCCTCATTCAAGGGCACTCAGGGGTGAGCCGGTCGACCATCGAACGATTAGTCGACTGCTACAACCACGATGTTTTGCCAGTTGTTTATGAAATGGGCTCCTTGGGTGCATCGGGTGACCTTGCTCCATTGGCTCATTTATGCCTTCCATTGATGGGTGAGGGAGCCGTAGACTGGAAGGGTCAAAGAATGCCTGCTGCCGAGGTCTGCGGTCAATTGAACTGGAAGCCGGTCAAACTTCAATCAAAAGAAGGATTAGCCTTGCTCAACGGAACGCAATACATGTCGGCCCTAGGAATTTGGGCCATACATGAGGGCCGCAAAATATGCTCCGCAGCCAATATGTGCGCTGCCTTGTCGATCGACGCTTTCGGAGGTAATCTACAGCCGTTTCATCCTTTGCTGCACCGGGTTAGGCCGCACAACGGACAAATCACAACGGCCCAGGACATTCTGATGTGGCTCGAGGATGGGGTCATTCAC
>CAIVQI010000140.1 GCA_903908015.1 uncultured Bacteroidota bacterium | reverse complement strand
TTATTCCATGAGCAGAGAAACGATGACGGGCGTTGTGGACGTGTTCTGATGAATCAAGTAAGGCTTTCGATGGGATACAGCCCACATTCAAGCAGGTCCCTCCCAATGTGGGGTACTTTTCAATGATGGTGGTTTTAAATCCCAATTGCGCTGCACGAATGGCAGCTACATATCCCCCCGGACCGGAACCAATTACGGCAACCTCTGTCGTCATATTTTTTATGAACAAACATATAGAAAATCGGGCGCTTTTGGGCAAAGATCGTGATGAAATTCTAGTTCGGCAGCTGGGTTAACAAATAGAAAAAACCCGCTATGGCCGAAATGAACAGCGCAACCAACCCAAGCAACAGGAAGTAATACTCCAAAAAACTATGCTTTTTAATGGCCTTAAACATTGGGCCACTCCAGTAACAACTCTGACAGGTGTAGGATCTTATGATTGCATTCGGGTTGTTGTTGCTTCTGGGCAACATTTTACCTTCTTTTCCACAATTGGGACAAACCCGGTAGCCGTCGAATTTCATTTTTTTTTTGTTGTTGGTAAAGATAAAAAAAAAAGTTTGCTTCGACCAGTGTTAAAAACAAATATAAAATTTTATGGCTGGTTTATGCTATTTTTCTTTTTTTTCGTTAATTGTGTAACGAATTCTATTGAACTTTCTCCCATGAACGAACCAACTGATCCGTTGCTAAAACAGGCACTGGATGATGCGGGTCAATCCATTAGCCCGATTCTACCACCTGGTATCCGAAATTTTTTAATCGACATCGATGGAACCATCTGCGATGATGTGCCCAACGAAGAACCGGAGCGTATGAAGCACTGTCTGCCTTTTCCTGATGCACTTAAAACCCTGAATGAATGGCATCAGTCTGGCCATCGGATATACTTTTTCACATCCCGTACTGAAGACCTCAGACAGATCACAGAAACCTGGCTGGCACAACACGGATTCAAGTACCATGGCATGATCATGGGCAAACCGCGTGGCGGCAACTACCATTGGATCGATAACCACATGGTGCGCGCGACCCGTTACGAAGGACGGTTCACGCACCTGATTAAGAAACATAAGTCAATTGAAATATTTGAAGAAGAGTAAATGAGCACCCTCAACAAATCGACCGCAGGCTACAAAATGCTGATGATTCTGGCCATAGCGGATGGCACCCATTTAGGGTCAGAAAAGAAACAGATCATCAATTTCCTGGGCGACTATTTCGACCCAGAGTTTCTCGAAGCGGCGATTCATTCCGAGCAAATCAGACTAGAAAGTCTTCAAAAGGACGATTTGATGTTGGAGTTTCGCGACGCCATGAATCAGTTCTACAAACAGTCTTCACCCGAGGAACGTACCAGATTTTTGCAACAAGCCATGGACCTGGTGAAAGTTGACAACCTCGTTTCTCCAGAAGAAAATCTTTTCCTCAATCGATTGTTCGAGCTCTGGGGAGAAACAGAGTAGTAGAATGACAAGTGGTTTAATAGCCCTGCGACCCAAATGGCACCCTATGCTGAATAGAGCGTGCCAGGGTAAGTTCGTCCGCGTATTCAAGTTCGCCCCCAATCGAAATACCGCGTGAAATCGTGCTGATGGTGAGTTGATGAGGCGCCAAGCGCTTCGCCAGGTAAAATGCCGTTGTATCACCCTCCATGGTGGCCGACAACGCCAGCAGGATCTCATGGACATGCTCCTCCAAAATTCTATTTTCTAACTCTTCAATACGTAATTTTTCCGGGCCGATGCCATCCATAGGCGAAATCAACCCACCCAAAACATGATATGTACCGGTAAACTGCCGCGTCTGTTCGATGGCCATCACATCCCGAAAATCAGCCACCACACAAATAAGGCCTTGTCGTCGCGCTGGACTCGAGCAAATGCGACAAAGTTCTTCATCGCTCATGTTGCTGCAACGAGCACAATACTTCATCTCCGACCTTAGTCGACCTACCGAAACCGACAAATCGCGCGACAAATCGGCATCGCTGCGCAACAAAAATAAAGCCAGCCGCAATGCCGACTTGCGACCAATTCCTGGAAGTCGGGATAACGCCAACACAGCTTCTTCCAGCAATTTCGAAGGATATTCCACGGCCCAAAAATACTACCTTACGTCCATCATCCGTTTTCTATTACCATGGATCCATTGTTCCTTGCCGCCATCATCGCGGGCTACTTCCTCCTGCTCATCGGCATCTCCCACTTCCATAGAGGGCACAGCGACAACAGCTCATTTTTTCTAGCAGGGCGCAGTTCTGCATGGTATGTGGTGGCATTTGGCATGATTGGTTCAAGCATTTCGGGTGTCACTTTCATCTCAGTTCCCGGCATGGTGGGCAAGAGCGGCTTTCATTATCTGCAAATGGTTATGGGATATTTGGCTGGCTATTGGGTAGTGAGCCAGCTCTTGCTACCGCTATATTACCGGCGAAACTTAACCAGCATATACACTTATTTAGGTGAACGGTTTGGAGTTAATAGTCACCGCACGGGCTCTGTTTTGTTTTTAATCTCGCGCAGCCTCGGTTCTTCCCTGCGCCTCTATCTGGTGGCCATGGTTTTAGACGCATGGATTCTTGCCCCTCTTGGGGTTCCTTTTTGGCTCACCACTATCGCGACCATTTGCCTGATCTGGTTGTATACATTTCAAAGTGGGATCAGAACCATTATATGGACTGACACCCTTCAAACTGCCTTCCTACTGCTGGCTGTTGTCATGAGTATTGCTTTGATAGGTGATTCACTGAACATTTCTTGGCACGACATCCCTGGTCGGATTGGCATGAGTCCATATTCCGAAATTTGGGAAACAGATTGGCGCCATCCCGATTATTTTCTGAAAATGTTTGTTTCGGGTGCGTTCATCACGATTGTAATGACCGGTCTCGACCAAGACATGATGCAGAAAAACCTCAGTTGCCGCAGTCTCCCCGAAGCGCAGAAAAACATGCGCTGGTTCAGCCTCGTGTTGGTGGGTGTTAACCTACTGTTTCTGATGCTCGGTGCACTACTCTATATGTATTGCGCCCAAGAACAAATGAGTATACCGGAAAAATCTGATCAGCTATTTCCCCAACTTGCCTTGAACACCTTTGGCCCGGCTGTAGCGATTGTGTTCACCATTGGCCTCATCGCCGCAGCGTATTCCAGTGCCGATTCTGCACTCACTGCTCTCACCACCTCTTTTTGCGTCGATATACTGGGCTTTCACGATCAAAAGGGGTCGAAACAGACACGGATGTGGGTTCATTTGGGGATGTCTGTGCTATTGGCCATACAAATCCTCGTGTTCAGGGCTTATCACCACGACGCTTTGCTGAAACAACTGTTCAGCATAGCCGGTTATACCTATGGCCCACTTTTAGGCCTCTTCGCATTCGGCATGTTCACCCGAAGAATGCCACGCGATTCATGGGTGCCCGTGATCACACTCATTTCGCCAATATTGTGTTATATAATAGACAGAAATTCAATATCCTGGCTCAATGGCTATGCCTTCGGATTTGAATTGCTGGTCCTGAACGGTGGCCTGACCTTTGGCTTACTTCATTTGATTTCCTTATCTTTCCCGAAAAAGCAACCCTCATGACCCCCGAAGAACAAGAAAAATTCAGAAATGTATTTGAGCAAAAAAGTTGGACCGAGATTAAAGCCTCATCTTCCTGGCAAATCTTTAAAATAATCGCCGAATTCGTTGAAGGATTTGAAAAACTCTCAAGAATTGGCCCCTGTGTTTCCATTTTTGGGTCGGCACGTACCGCAGCCTCCCACCCTTATTATTTATTGGCTGAGGAAATTGGAAAAAAACTGACCGAAAAAGGTTATGGGGTCATTACAGGCGGGGGTCCGGGCATCATGGAAGCAGGCAATAAGGGCGCCAAACTGGCTGGCGGAAAAAGCGTTGGTCTGAATATAGATTTGCCCTTCGAGCAGTTTAGTAACCCTTACATCGACAGTGATAAACTGATCAACTTCGATTATTTCTTTGTTAGGAAGTTGATGTTCATCAAGTATGCGCAGGGTTTTGTGGTTCTGCCTGGTGGGTTTGGCACCTTGGACGAGCTATTTGAGGCACTTACCCTCATTCAAACCCGAAAAACAGGTCGTTTCCCTGTGGTATTGGTGGGAACAAATTACTGGAAGGGCCTCATTGATTGGCTGAAAGGCACGATGCTCGAACAAGAACGCAACATCAACCCGGCGGATCTTGACCTGATGGCCGTGGTAGACACAGCAGATGAAGCCGTGCAACACATCGAGGATTTTTATAGTAAGTTCATTCTGAGCCCCAATTTTTAACCCGATTGTCACCCTGTATCCGACATGCCAATTGTGCTGTTCCGTTTCTTCCATGAAGTGAAGCGTACATGTGAGCAAATACTAGTGCATCTGTCCCTTATTTTCACCCTCCCTCTCCTCTTCATATCGCAAAAGCAAACAATAGCCCAATCGCGTTTCCCGGTCGATTATTTTACAACCCCTATCGACACCCCGCTCAAATTGTCGGGCGGATTTGCCGAACTACGCAATAATCACCTGCATGGTGGATTGGACTTTCGAACGGGTGGGGAAGAGGGGCGGCCCATTTATGCTGCTGCCGACGGCTATGTAGGACGCATTCGGGTGTCGGGACAGGGCTACGGCAACTGTCTCTACATCATTCATCCCATTGGCTACACCACCGTTTATGGTCATCTGTTGACTTTTGAAGAGCCCATTCGATCATGGGTCAACCGCCGACACAACGAATTACAAGAAAATGAACTAGACCTCTTTCTCAAAAAAGATGAACTACCCGTTAAAAAAGACCAATTGGTCGCTCTGAGTGGCAACACAGGAGCATCTGGAGGGCCACATTTACATTTCGAAATCCGACACTCCGAAACTGAGGAACTCATCAATCCCCTTTGGTTCGGCCTACCTGTGGAAGACGATGTTTGCCCCACCTTTGATTGCATGGAGATCGTACCCATTGGCCAGGGAAGTATGGTTGGCGGCAAGGCTTCCCCACACCGACTTCAATTTGTTCAAGACAGCGTTGGCTTTTGGCGCGTGAAAAAAGAGACCATGGTCAAAGGTGCATGTCATGTGCAGGTGAAGGTATGGGACAAACACAAAGACAATGAATTGCGCCAGGGCATCTATAAACTACTCCTGGTTCAAGGCTTGGACACACTGTATTCGTTCAAAGCTGATCGCTATGCCCATACTGAAACGCGATACGCCAATTCGGTGATGGATTATGAAGCGAAAATGCTGAAAAACGAGACATTCTATCGCTTGTTTCGTTCGCCTGGTAACCACCTCCGACTGCTCAATTCTGAAATCGGCAACGGTATATTGTACCCAAAACCAGGAGAAAACACCCAGTATAGAATGATTGCCACCGACTTTTCTGGAAATCAGTCGGAATGCAGCTTCACGCTTTTGGGATCCACTGTTGGCGCGGGTGGGGCGGGTGGCGCGGGTAACCAGCGAACCGCTTCTGCCTCTGCCTCCCCCCAGCGGCCCGAAATTGTCATTCAACCCAACCGGGCCATCAAAATTGAACATGAAAATGTTCGTTTCCAACTGCCTGCCGGGACCATTTACGATACACTGAATACCCGCATAAGCATCCGATCGGGTCCATCCGGCGCACTCTCGCCCGAGTATTCTATTGGCAACGCACGCATTCCGGTCCATCAGTATTTTCCCTTTTCCATCCGAGCCCCCCACGTCCCAAGCAAATTAAAAAGCAAAGTTGTGGCCATCGGCACCAATATAAAGGGTGTACAAAATGCCCACACTGGCACGTGGAAAGGCGACTGGTTCGAAAGCAAAACGCGTCAACTCGGCGCTTTTTATCTGGCGCTCGATACGATTGCTCCCCGAATCGACATGCAGGGCAAACTAAAAAGTGACACCATGAACATCGGCAGTACCCTTCAGTTTTCCATCAGCGATGCCCGATCGGGCATCAAAAACTTTCATTTTTATGTGGGTGAGTTTTGGAATAAACTGATTTGGGACGCAAAATCAGCCACCCTAACGGCACGAATTGATGAACATGCACCAAGGGGAAATCAAATCGCCTGTTTGGTTGTTATTGATGCTGTTGGCAATGAGGCCAACCTAACAATCCCCGTATTTATCCCATGAGTAGACCTACAATTGGACAGAAAGCACCTTCATTCAGCGGCCCCAACCAGCATGGTGCGCAAATTGACTCTCAAAACTATTTGGGCAAAAAAATTGTCTTGTACTTTTATCCCAAAGATGACACCCCAGGATGTACGGCCGAGGCATGCAATCTACGCGACAATTACGCCTCCTTGCAGGCTTCTGGATACGTGGTTCTTGGCGTGAGTGCAGATGGTGTAAAATCGCACGATAAATTCGCACGTAAATATGAGTTGCCCTTCGACTTACTCTCCGACGAAGACAAAAGCATCCATGCTGCATTCGGAACCTGGGTAGAAAAAAGCATGTATGGTCGTAAATATATGGGCACAGACCGGGTCACATTCATCATCGACGAAAACGGCATGATCGCGGATGTCATTGACAAGGTTGATACCAAAAACCACACGGCTCAAATCATCAAATAACGTGCCGTGTGGCTGTCCGCCACATTACGGAGGCCATCACGCGGGCCAGAATAGAGAACTCGTCCACCAGCTTTACCTCCATCCGGCCCCATATCAATGAGATAATCCGCTGAACGGATGACATCAAGGTTGTGCTCAATGATCAAAACAGTGTTACCCCGGTCGACCAAACGGTGGAGCACCTCCATCAGCACGCGAATGTCTTCGAAATGCAGCCCTGTGGTGGGCTCATCCAGAATATAAAATGTATTGCCCGTATCGCGTCGTGACAATTCCGATGCCAGTTTGACCCTTTGGGCCTCTCCCCCCGAAAGGGTCGTTGAGGATTGTCCGAGTGTCAAATACCCCAATCCGACTTCTTGTAGCGTCTGAATTTTACGATTAATTGCAGGTATTTTCTCAAAAAACGCCAATGCATCGGAAATGCTCATGTCCAATACCTCACTAATGGACTTGCCCTTATAGCGCACTTCGAGCGTTTCACGGTTGTAGCGGCGTCCGTTGCATTCCTCGCATCGAACTTCCACATCCGGCAAAAAATTCATCTCCACGATGCGCATACCGGCACCCCCACAAGTTTCGCAGCGCCCCCCTTTCACATTAAATGAAAACCGACCGGGTTTATACCCCCGGATTTTGGCCTCAGGCAATTCGGCAAACAACTGCCGGATGTCGGTAAATACGCCAGTATAGGTACTCGGATTAGACCTTGGCGTACGCCCAATAGGAGCCTGATCAACCTCAATGACTTTATCGATATACTGAAATCCTTCAGCCGATTCAACCCCAAGGGGTCGTCGACGACTAACAGTGAGTCTTTGACTTAATAGAGGAAATAGGTTTTCATGGATCAATGTCGACTTCCCTGATCCAGAAACGCCCGTAACACATATTAAACTACCCAAGGGGAAGCGTACATCCACCTTCTTGAGGTTATGTCCGCTCACCCCTTTAAGAGACAACCACTTATCGCCTGGGATTCGCGTTGCTCGGAACGGCATGGTCCTTTCACCCCTTAAATAGGATGCCGTGAGGGATTCCATTTTGATAAAATCACTGGGATGACCACAGGCCACCACCTCCCCTCCAAAGCGCCCGGCACCTGGCCCTAGATCAATGACATAATCACTTTGCCTGATGATTTCTTCATCATGTTCCACTACAAGTACCGTATTTCCGGAATCTCGCAATGCTTTGAGGGAGTCGATCAACTTCAAGTTATCCCGCTGATGAAGCCCAATGCTTGGTTCATCGAGGATGTACATGACCCCAACCAGTTGGGATCCCAATTGGGTGGCCAATCGTATTCTCTGTGATTCGCCCCCACTGAGGCTTCGCGCAGGCCGGTCGAGCGACAAATAACCCAATCCAATTCCGAGCAGAAAGGAGACCCTAGTGCTGATTTCACGCAAGATCTCTGCAGCAACCAGTGCTTTTTGTCCGACGAAACCCGTTTCCAGTCCCTTCAGCCACCCGGAGAGATCTGTTAACTCCATGGCTGAGACCTGGGCAATGTTCATTCCACCCACCAAAAAGTGCAGCGACTCAGTTTTCAGTCGGGCACCGCCACAACCGGAACACACCTGAAATTGCACATATTCCTCAGCCCAATTCTGGAGAGATGAACCCGCTGAATCCTCTCGCTGTTTTTGAAGCATCGGAATGATCCCCTCAAAGCGAACCATACTGTTGCCATATTCACCATAGCGTCCGGGCAGCTCCAATAGGGCCTCTGATCCATACAGCAAGGCCTTCTTAAAGCCCTCATCGAGCTGACCAACCGGTGTACTCAGGTTGGCTTTGTATTTTTTAGCTAATGCAGTCACCAGCCTAAAGACCCAAATTTCGCGATACTCACCGAGGGGGGCAATTCCACCGCCAATAATACTCTGGGAAGGATCAGGCATCACCAATTCGGGATCAACAACAGCCAAGTTCCCTAATCCATCGCAGACCTGACAAGCTCCCTGAGGCGAATTAAAGCTAAATGTATTGGGTTGGGGCTCATCGTAGGCCACCCCGCTTTCTGGATCCATCAAAAACCGGCTGAAATAACGCCCGGTGCCGGCCTCTTCATCCCACAACAATACCACGCCTTTTCCCTGCTTGAGTGCAAGGGCCAGTGATTCTGTTAGCCGATTACTTCCCCCTGCAGACACTTTTAATTTGTCGATCTGTAGTTCTATTTCATGGGTTTTGTAGCGGTCGAGTTGCATCCCTGCTTTCAACTCCCGAAATTCACCATTTACCCTCACCCGCATAAATCCCTGCCTTTTCAATTGCTCGAATAATTCCTTATAGTGGCCCTTACGAGACCGAATCAGTGGCGCCAGCAATACAACATTTCGATCTGCATAATCCGAACAAATAATACGACGTATTTCTTCTTCGGTAAGGCGCTGCATCAGGTTGCCCGTCTTGTAAGACACCGCATCCCCAACCCTGGCATATAATAATCGCAAGAAGTCATACACTTCCGTTACCGTTCCAACAGTAGACCTTGGATTGCGTCCGACTGTTTTTTGTTCAATCGAAATCACCGGACTCAGCCCTTCAATGACATCCACGTCGGGTCGTTCCATGGCGCCTATAAATTGTCTGGCGTATGCCGAAAAGCTCTCCATATAGCGTCGCTGACCTTCCGCGTAGAGGGTCTGAAACGCAAGTGAAGATTTACCGCTGCCGCTCAAACCGGTGATGACCACCAGCCGATCCCGCTGAAATTGTACATTGATATCACGCAAGTTGTGTTCACGAGCGCCTACCACCCGAACCTCGTCGGATGAGAATCCCGCAATCACCGGCAGTTTGTTCGCATGGCTCAGGTCAACCTCTTCCTCCAGTTGCTCATGAACAGAATCCGATGCCTTCATCTGTTCCCCTCGTTTGGAGCGCTATCAAAAGTCAGCTCAATTTTCAGTGTTTGGCCACCCACCAATCGGGTGCTCTCTAATGAATTCCACAAAACCAAATCCGAAACAGAAACGCCGAAAATCCGCGCTACATCCTCAATTTTCTGTTTTGCTGTAACCGTGTGTCGCACAATATGGCGTTTCTTGGCTTGAGTTGCCGTAGCATATTCTGCT
>CAIVQI010000139.1 GCA_903908015.1 uncultured Bacteroidota bacterium | reverse complement strand
TCGATCCCTGCGGCCACCTCAGGCCATTCCGAGGAACCAAACGACCCCAGCACATAATCCACCTGTCGGCCCTTCGGAAAATCAGACCCAATACCAAAACGAACGCGTGCATAGGCCTGAGTGCCCAGCGTTTCCTCTATGTGCGCCAGTCCGTTGTGGCCACCCGCGCTTCCCTGACCCCGCAACCTGAGTCGCCCCACGGGCAGGCTCAGATCGTCGGTAATCACCAGCAGTTGCTCCACCCCCAGCCGCTCCGCCCCCAGCCAATACCGTACCGCTTGCCCACTCAAATTCATGTAGGTCGAAGGCTTCAACAGCAGCAATTGATGCCCGGCACAACGCAGCGCGGCATGCCAGCCATATCGTCCTGTTTCAAAAGTGACGGGCGTATGACCTCCACCCGACGCCAAAGCGTCGAGTACCATAAAACCAATGTTGTGGCGGGTTTGGGCATATTCCGCACCCGGATTGCCCAATCCCACAACCAGAAACTTCACGACTTCCGCGCGCAATTAGCCCTAAGCCCCAGCTGCCTGTCCCTTCAATCCACGTGGGATGATGACACTGGCCACAGGATTATTCGGGGCATCCAAAATCACATAATTCTCGGTGGGAATGTCCTTAACGCGAACAACACCCCCAAGTTCAAGTTTGGATATGTCCACCTGCACCGTGGCGGGTAAATGATCGGGGTTCCCCTTCACTTTTACGCGACGAACACGGGCTGCAAACTTACCCCCGGCCTTTACCCCGGGCGATACACCCACAAACTCCAGGGGAAGCTCCAATTTAATGGCTTTGCCAGCCTGCAACAGGAAGAAATCGACGTGCATCATGGCCTCATTCAAGGGGTGGAACTGCGCTTCCTGCACAATGGCCTCGAATTTTCGTCCGTCAATGTCGAGATGCACCCGATAAGTATCCGGTGTGTACAATACTGCCTTCAAATCATAGCCATAGGCCCAGAAGTGAATTTGTTCAGTACCGCCATACAGCACGCAAGGCACCCGGCCTTCGGCGCGCAACTGGTTGGCATCCGACTTCCCTACGCCCCCACGCAGGGAGCCGCTCAAGTTGATGGTTTTCATGGAATTGGGTTTAAAGAATTTTTGGTTAAAAAAGTTGATGAATTTATATCTGTTTGACCGTCACTTCAAAAAGGTGACTGATGGAACTGAACTCCTTGACACTCCTTATGGAGCGGGCAAATAAGTCAGCAACCGTCAATACTTTAATTTTTGGCGATTCTCCACGCAGCGGTAATGTATCAGTCACCACCAACTCAGTTAATGCCGAAGCATTGATGTTCTCGTAGGCATTCCCCGACAATACTGGATGCGTTGCCACCGCACGTACGCTCAGCGCGCCTTGCTTCATGATCTCCTCCGCAACCTTTCCAATCGTTCCGGCGGTATCCACAAGGTCATCCACAATCACCACATTCTTGTCGCGCGCGTCACCAATGACATTGATGCGCTCCACCACATTCGCCCGTGTACGGGTTTTGTCGCACACAATCATATCGCAATCCAGCAGTTTTGAGAACAATTTAGCCCTTGGGGTGGCACCCATATCGGGCGCAGCAATGATGAGGTTCTCGAGCTTCAGTTGCTTGATGTAGGGAATAAAAATGGTGGTGGCATCGAGGTGATCCACCGGTACATTGAAAAAGCCCTGTATTTGCGGTGCGTGTAGGTCCATGGTCATCACGCGCGTTACCCCCGCCGCGGTCAGCATATCGGCCACCAGGCGCGAGGCTATGGGCACCCGGGGCTTGTCCTTACGGTCTTGCCGCGCCAGTCCGAAATAGGGAATAACGGCTGTTATGTAGTGCGCTGATGCCCTCTTACAAGCATCAATCATCAGCAACAGCTCCATCAGGTTGTCGCTCGGCGCGAAGGTACTTTGAATTAAAAATACATCCGAGCCGCGGACGGATTGGTTGATGCAGGGTTGAAATTCGCCATCGCTGAAACGAACCACCTCCATGGCGCCTAGCGGTGAGCCGTACGATGCCGCAATGCGCTCCCCCAATGCACGGGTGGCATCCCCGCTAAACAACTGGGTGGCGTGGTGTGGACTGGCAGAGCTTCCTCGGGCGGATGACATGGTTTTTACGAAAACCGCAAAGGTACGAAAAAAACGCTATCGGGGGTAGAACGCTATCGTGGGGGGACAAGGAAGAGCTGCTCGCGCGCACGGGTAACTGCCGTATAGAGCCAGCGCAAATGGGCATCTCGGGTGCCGTAGGGGCCCTCCATCAGCACAAAAACCGTGGGCCACTCGCCCCCCTGGGCTTTGTGGCCGGTAACGGCATAAGCATATTTGGCATGCAACGCATTCAGATAGGGGTCGCGCATGTTGTACCCCTTACCCCCATGTCGGGCTGCCCATAATTTCTGCCACGAAACCGTGTCGAGTCCGGCCGACTTGCTGTTCAGTAAGTCCAACAGAAGCGTTGCCGATACATTTCGGTCCTCTCCCGACAAATCCTGGTAAACACCCCGCACATCGGCCCAACGAAATCCAGCCACTTGATCCTCCAGCGCAACAATATGTTTGACCTGCAACATTTCCCCATTGGCCACAAATTCCTGCGCCTTGAGGTAGTGGTTGCGCACCACCATGAGCCATTCATCCACTAGTGGAAGCGCCCCGGCATCGGGATACAACAACGAGCGGATGCGTCGATTGAGGGCGTTCGCCCATCCGTTGCTCACACACAAGAAAATAACGCCCTGAGGGTCGCGGCGATACGCTTCAGCAAACAAAACAGCCGCTGTTCGCGTGTCGGGCAACTCCGTGATGCCCGAATCCGCCCCGGGCCTGTCGAAAGTTTCCGGCCAAATGGGGCCACTTCCATCTGTAAACTCCATAGCCGAGCGATACGCAGATGCCAGTTGCAAAATCGCAGAATAGGCCGATTGCCGCTTCACCACCTTGAGCCCCACCTCAGTCGAGCCCAATTGAAATGGTTTATACGTTTCGGCATTGAGCGCAACCGCCCGATCTTCTCCTACGGGAGGCAATTGATAGGGATCGCCCACAAGAATTAACTTGTTGTTGACCGGTGCCTCGAACACATGACGAATCAGATCAGACAGCACCCCATCCGAACGAAATGCGCCGTCGCTTTGGGGCTGTCGGCCG
>CAIVQI010000138.1 GCA_903908015.1 uncultured Bacteroidota bacterium | reverse complement strand
ATGCCACTGTTGGGCACCAATCCCTTCCGTTCTGTCGCGCAGGTATTCGCCCAAACAAGGATGCGCGCGGTCGACTTCGATCCACATGTAATTGTGGTTGCGGGGGTCAACTCCTTCTTCAAAGACTGGTGGCACGAAAAATGCAGCGCGGCGCATGGGCGAAGGCCTTCAATAGTCTTTTGTCGGTTACAATGAGCCGCATCCCATCTCCGGCATAATTTCTTTAAAAACGTACAGTCGTAATCTCTCCACTCTTGATGCTGAAGTCCTTGGTTAAACTAAAAACCATTCTGGAACTGCTGGCGGCACGATACAAAATCCTGTAGTTACCAGGTTGCAATACCACCGTCTCAAGACTGAGGTTCGGACTCAAATCGTAGCATTTGGTGAGGGAGGGGCCGTTGACTACGAAAATGGCGCCGTACCCCCCGGTGTTGCTCACGAAATTGATCATGCCAGGTTGCGGGATCTGAATTCGTTCAGATGCCCCAGCGTTGAGTTTCAACGCACGTACATGAATGACCGGTGTGGTAGGAATTTCAAGATCATAGGTTCCCACTAAATATTTTCTAAGCGTATTGAAATCTTGTGTTGCCACCAATGCGCCGTCTTGGGGGTTTCGCAGTACGGCCCGGAGGTTTTTATAACCCGAAACCCCGGTCACCACCAATTCCAAGCTGCCTTGCTCGCAATTGATCTGAACGGTATTGTGCTTGCCCGCTTCTATTTGTATGCCTTTTTTAAAAATGGCTGGCGTGGTATGGATGGTGAGGTCGTAGCTGCTCGAGGGGTCGATCACCACGGTATCCGAATAGCCTTTGCTGTTTTTGGTGTGCACATAATGATAGCGGTCCATTTGGGCTTCTCGGGCATAGAGCGACATCGGTACGTTGGTTTCAGTGGGTTTACCTTTCGAATCGATCAGATCAATCTGCAGCGTTGTGGTATTTAATGCCTGGGCAACCACCGCGGTGAGCGCTTGCTTGAATGCCGATTCTTGTTGGGCATCATAATAAGTGCCCACGCAGTCGAAGGCCTCGCGCATGGACAGGTCGAGTCCGAGTCCGATGACAAAAGGCTTCAGGAACACATTACTTTTTTGAAGTTGGTAGGATACCAGGCAGGGGTCACCGCTACAATTTTCCAATCCGTCGGTGATTAAAATCACCACATTTCTCGATAATGGGTCGTCGGGGAAGTCCATTCCGGCCTGCGATAAGCTGTACGCTATGGGTGTGTTGCCCATGGGCTTGATGGTCTTTAGTTTGTCTTGGATCAATTGATGGCCACCTTCGGTGAAAGGTACCTCAAGACGCGTGTCTTTGCAGTCGCCCTGATCCCGGAAGGTTTGATGCCCATAAACCCTCAAGGCAACCTCAACCTGGGGTGTAGTTTTTAAGCTGTCCATGATCTCGGTGAGCAAACGCGTGGCCACTTGCCAGCGAGAATTGTTTTGCCAGCGGGCCTGCATGCTGCCCGACGCATCCAATACGAAAAGAATCCTTGTTTTTATTCCTGTAGTGTCTTTTGTTTCGACCGACTTTTTTCGCTGTGTCTGACCTGAAGCAGTATGGGGCGTCCAGCAAACTGTCGAAGTGAGCAAGGCCATTACCGCTAAATAGGTCCGCAACTTGGTCATTTCGTGCAAAAATAGAGAATAAAAAACGCCAGAAGTCAAGTTTGGTGGTTTAGTTAATGTTTTGAAGGTTGTAGGCCGACAAAGGCCAACGGGGACGTGCCACCAGGTCCTGAGCGGCAAAATGGCCTTTTTGATAATAATACAAGGCGGTTTGTGCGATCATGGCTGCGTTGTCGGTACAATACTCTGGTTTGGGGAGATGCAATCGGCATCCGATAACCCTGCACAGCTCCTGCGCCGCTTGTTGTAGTCCAACATTCGCTGCCACACCACCGGCCAAAGCGATGTCATGACAAGGATACAGCTGTGCGGCAGACCTGAGTTTTTGAATCAACATGTCGACAATGGCGCGCTGTAGGCTGGCACTTAAATCCGCACGATGCGTTTCGATATAGTCGGGTTGATGGGCAGTTCCCTTTTCAAGCGAATGCCTGAGGCTGGTTTTGAGTCCACTAAACGAAAAATCTAATCCGGGTACCTTTGCAACTGGCAGGTGTAGGAAGTGGGGATTACCCTGTTTTGCCAAAGCATCTATATGAGGACCACCTGGATAGGGGAGGCCGAGCATTCGTGCGCCTTTGTCGAATGCCTCCCCCGCTGCATCGTCGAGCGTTTGACCAATCACCTCCAAATCAAAGGTATCTTTGAGGTAGACCAATTGGGTGTGTCCACCAGAAACTGTGAGGCACAGCAGCGGAAATTCTGGTTGAGGTGGATCAATAAAATGAGCCATGATGTGGGCATGCATGTGATGCACCGCAATAAGGGGTTTTTTGAACACAAGGCTCAAGCTCTTGGCAAATGAAGTACCCACCATCAGAGCACCTGGGAGTCCGGGTCCCGCGGTGACCGCAAATGCGTCGATTTGAGTGGGCAAAATGCCTGCAATTTTCAGGGCCTGCCTGGTGAGGGGGAGTAACTGAGCCAGGTGTTCGCGGCTGGCCAATTCGGGAACCACACCACCAAAATGCCCGTGAATGAACTGGCTGCGGCCAACATGGGCCAAAACACCTGAATCGGAAGCTATAGCGATGGACGTATCGTCGCAACTGCTCTCTAAGGCTAAAATGAGGGGCATGGGTTGATACAGGACACTATTAAACGCTATTTTGCGCTAATTTGCATATTTTTTGCCTATTTACTGACGTTTTGCTGATTTCTATATGGGATTGCTCTTGATTTTCAGGACAACCGGTCGGTGGTTTT
>CAIVQI010000137.1 GCA_903908015.1 uncultured Bacteroidota bacterium | reverse complement strand
GTGAAACCTGACAATCCAACAACAAAACATTGTTTCAGGGTCTTAAAAAAACTCGCCTTGCTCACCCGTTGCGCACGGCAAAACCCCGATACGCTCCGCCCTGATAGTCACCCGCCCGGCATCCAAAGCTCCATTTTTTCCCCGTCGTAATTCATGAGCTTTTACCACAAAGCGCCTGGGTTTTGGATGACTATGCCAAAGGTACCCGGTCGGAGGGATGCCGACAAAGAATCCCATACCCTTCAGCGGTCGGTATTTTCTATCATCGTCAACGCCTCTCTTGGGGTCATGACCGGAAGTGAACTGAGTCTGTAGTCCTTTGTATCCCGGGTCACCAAACATTCAATTTTCGCCACGCGCTTCGCACTGTGATGCTGAATCGCATCCTCAAAATCATGAAAATCCGAAATCAAAGACGAGTGAATAACCTCCCGGGTTACCTCCACCGTTTCCGTCCATGCCTGCAATTCGTTCAACATCTTGATGGTGCTGTCGTGGCCGGTTGACCTCCGTATGATGTAGTATAGGTTATTGTAAGAGACAGCCGACACATAGATTTTCACGAATTTCTTGAAGGAATAATTGAACAATTTGGCAGACTCCAGCGAAAATGGGGGGCGATTCGCCAGGAAGTCGATGAGCACATTCGTGTCTAAAAAAATATGCCTCATACCCTGTGCCTTTCCATCAAATCCTCCTGCAATGCCTTCTTGTAGTCAAAATCCTCAGGAAGTTGAATGGCGCCCATTAACTTCAAAATCCGGGGTGAAATTTGCTCATCCTCCGGCGGACTCGATACCAGGGTTTTTAAATAATTTTCGACGATACCCGACAAACTCCTTCCCGTATATTTTGCGTACTTCTTCGCCCCGGAGATAACCGCATCGTCGATGGAGAGCGTTAGTTTGGTGGTCATACACGTGTTTTTATTTCCACAAAGTTACGTATTATAAGGGCGGTCAACTCCGATTTCATTTCGCACGCCCCGGATTTTTTTTAACGTTTGTACCTGTGCCATTTCCGCTTGTCATTAAGCCGGTCATCGGCTTATTTGGTCGTATTGACCCGTTTTTTCGCTGCAGGCCTTCAACATTGCCTTTTTGGGTGGCCCCAAACCGTGGTTCCTGCGCAAAAACGAAAGCCCTCACCCGCCCTTCAATAGGCAAACTCGATTGTCACGTCCGGATGTCGAATACAATAGGTTGAATTTTTTCTGCCGGAGATTTGGTAGGGGGCCGCCAGGGAATCGGTCAGCAGCCCTGCTATCCTTTTGTTGATGTGCGAACGAACCACATTGAACTCAACCCCAAAGGGATGAACGAGGTTATTCACGGCTTTTTCGATGGCAGGGCGTTCAGCCTTGGGTTTCAACCTTTTGTACATTTCCAAGAATTCTTCCTTGTGCTCCAGCAGTTGATTGACCCGAACCCCCCCGGGCCTACTGAGCAAAAACAAATAGAGCGTCTTGTGTTGCGGGGGCAGGGTAAGCTCGATTCCATAATCGCTCAGCATAATCCTGCCGTCGGCGTCCACATGGATCGGCGAAAGGGCAGTGGGAACATCGCTCAGGAAAACAAACTGCTGTCTGATTCCGGCGAACAGGCTCTTGACCTGTTCGAGAATCTGGGCGCTAATCTTTTCCTGATGCATTCGCTTCAAACAAGTCGGACAAATATTGGCTGTTTGCAGTTTGATGATGACCTGCGATTTGTTGAGGCAAAAATCATTCATACAACCTATCGGGGAATCATGAAAATAGGGGGTTTGGATGCCGTCGATGTGCAGGTTCATCAAGATCTGCATGACATTCTCAACCACCTGATAGGCGATGGGATAGCGTGGATTTACCGGGGTATAGTTTTCCCATTCGGCCGTATGCACAAAAATATTCCGCAACCGGTCGTGGGCGCTGAACCAATTCAACCCGTTCTTTCTTTTGGTGAGCAACACCACGATGGCCTTTTCCTCCACTTGATTTTGCTCCCGGTAGAAATTGCATAAAGTGAACAATTCGTGCCAACTCAGGGGGTAGGTCCGCCACTGATCAAAAGGCAAGGCCACATCCTCCGACGGGTATTCGAATCCGTGGACGGGATAAAGTTCGTACCTTAGGAAGTAGAACATCTTTCGGTCGAATTCGTAGTAATCCGGCACAAACGCAAGGGCGCCATTGAAATCGGTCAACAGTTCGCACACCTCGCGGAAGCGCTCCGTTTCATACTCGGGCGATTTGATGAGAATAACCTTGGTCGGGCTCATAGATACATGAACAAATTCTGAATTTGAACAGTCTTTTTTTTCCATAAAAATACGAAACGGGCGCGCGCCTTTCCACACATTATGGGGCGGTTCTACCGGGATGCCTGTTCCCCGAACGAGGATAAGCCCCAACCACCAGGCGCCCCGCTACAGCACAGAAAAAATGGTATTTTTGCCGGGTGAATGCCAAAACCAATATTCGGGCGCTGAGTTTGGAGCAACTCAGCAGCCGGTTGACCGCCCTGGGCGAGCCCGCCTTTCGCGCCCGTCAGTTGCATGAATGGATGTGGCAAAAAGGGGTTCACGACTTCGGGCAGATGACAAATCTACCGGTGGCATTGCGGCAAAAACTGAGTGAACATTTTGACATGCAGACGGGGCGCATTGCCCGCGAGCAACACAGCCGCGACGGTACCATCAAAAATGCGGTGGCCCTGCACGACGGCAACGTGGTGGAATCGGTGCTGATTCCGACCGAAACCCGCATCACCGCTTGCGTATCGAGCCAGGTGGGCTGTAGTCTCGACTGCAGTTTCTGCGCCACCGCACGCCTGGCGCGGGTGCGCAACCTCACGGCCGACGAGATCTACGACCAGGTTACCACCATACGGCAGCAGGCCAAAACCCATTTCGACAGGCCCCTCACCCACATCGTGTTTATGGGCATGGGCGAGCCGCTGCTCAACTACCCACAAGTGATGAGCGCAATCGACCGAATCACTGCGGCCGACGGCTTGGCCATGGCCCCCTGGCGCATCACCCTGAGTACGGCCGGCATTCCCAAAATGATCCGCAAGCTGGCCGACGAACAGAAACGCATCCGGCTGGCAGTATCCCTGCATTCGGCCATACCAGAAAAACGCACCCAATTGATGTCGGTCAATGCTGCTTGTCCACTGCCCGAACTCCAATCGGCCCTTCAATATTGGTACCGCCAGACCGGCAGCAAGGTGACCTTTGAGTATGTGGTGTGGGCAGGGGTGAATGATACTCAGGAGGACATCAAAGCCTTACTCAAATTTACGGCACGCATCCCCAGTAAGGTGAACCTGATCGAATACAACGCCATCGACGGCGGGCCCTACCAGCAGGCTGGCGTGGAAGCCGTGGAGGCCTACCGCAACCGTCTGCTCGATGCAGGGGTGGCGGTGAGTGTGCGCCGATCGCGGGGCAACGACATCGACGCGGCATGTGGACAACTCGCGGGCGACTACCAGGATCGCCAGGCCGAGCCATCCATTTCAAATGATATTATGTATATCCCCAATGATCGTACGCATTAAAGGCAGTGTTCTGGCCGCCAACCCCAGTCAACTGGTGGTGGACGTGAACGGAATCGGGTATGAAGTGCACATTTCCCTGCATACCTACACCCAACTGGCCGGAGCCACGCAGGTGGACCTACATACCTGGCTGAGCATCAAGGAGGATGAACATCAGCTGTTTGGCTTCGCCCGTGCCGAGGAAAAATCATTGTTCCTTCTCCTGATTGGGGTGCAAGGAATTGGCCCCAATACGGCCCGCACCATACTCAGTTATTGCACCCCTTCTGAATTGCGCCAAGCCATCCGCAGTGGTGATGAGGCCGCCATGCGGCGGATCAAGGGAGTGGGGCCCAAAACCGCCCAGCGCATGCTGCTCGAACTGCGCGACAAAATTGCACGGGAGGGCGTTGAATCTGGGAGTAACTTGGATTACCCGACCACACCAAATGAGGGCCAGGAAGCAGGGGCGATTCCTGTACCTGTGGGCATTCAACACAATAAAACAGAGGAAGAAGCGTTGATGGCCCTTGTGGCGTTGGGATTCCCCAAAAATCAAATGGAAAAAGTGCTATCGCGACTCATTCAACAGGCCGTTCAGGAAGGTGCGCCCATCGTGCGCGCAGATGAGCTCGTAAAGCGCGCACTAAGATCGGTTTGAGCGTGCTGACATCCCCCAGGACATCTACTGCCAGTCGCTTGCCGTGCCCGTTGGTCGCGGACCGACCCCCGTTCGATTTGGCCGCGGACCGACCCCCGTTCGATTTGGTCGCGGACCAACCCCCGTTCGATTTGGCCGCGGACCAACCCTCATTAGCAGTTGTTGGGCTACAAAAGAATGACCCGGAGGCAGTAGCCTCGTTGCCATTAGTCGGGAATAAAATATCTCCAGGGCGCCTTGGAACCCGGTCAACGAATCTTCATAAATCGGCCAGGATACTGTATCTGATTGTATTGTGTACGATCCCCCTCAACATCTGGGCGCAACAAAGCGACAGTACCCGCCTTCCTTATCCGGAACGCGACACCCGCAACCCCCTCGAACGCTACCGTTCCCCCCTACACTTAAGACGACCAAGCACGTTCACAGTAACCTTCGACCCCGCAACCGGCCGCTACATCGTGCGCGAACGCATCGGCAACCTGCTTGTGGGCGAACCCCGCAGCCTGAGTTTTCAGGAATACCGCGAATGGGAACGAAACCGCGGGGTGCGCGACTATTGGCGGGAGCGAACCACCGGACAGAGTACGGGTAGTTTGGGGCGCGACGGGATGATGCCCAAGCTCATTACCCCCCCCAAAATCCTCGACAAACTCTTCGGCGGCGGGGCCATCGACATTCGCCCACAAGGTTCAGCCGAACTCAGGCTGGCCGGCAACATGAACTACATCGACAACCCCAACCTCACGATGCAGCAGAGGCGGATTGGCAATTTTGACTTCGACATGAACCTGCAGATGACCGTGGTGGGGTCTATTGGCGACAAACTCCGGTTCAACGGCAACCAGAATACCCAGGCCCTGTTCAACTTCGAAAACCAGATGAAGCTCAACTACACCGGCGAGGAAGACGAGATCATCAAGAAACTCGAGCTAGGGAACGTGAATCTGCCCTTGCGCAGCGCGCTCATTCAGGGAAGTCAGAGCTTATTCGGCATCAAGAGCGAGATGCAATTCGGCCGAATGACGGTCACCACGGTGCTGTCGCAGCAACGCGGACAAAACCAAAGCGTGGCCGTTCAGGGCGGGGCGCAGACCACCCGATTCGACATCACGGCCGACCAATACGACATGAACAGGCACTTTTTCTTGTCGAACTACTTCCGCAGCCAGTACAACCAAGCCATGTCGACCCTGCCCGTCATACGATCCAATATTATCGTAACCCGCATAGAGGTATGGGTCACCAACCGCAACCAAATCAACGCCGATGTGCGCGATGTGGTCGGTTTTATGGATTTGGCGGAAAATACCCCCCACAACCCCGCCATCACCAGTAATTTTATTGGTCCGTACCCCGGAAATGGGGCCAATAACCTCTACGAGCAACTCATTGCTCCAGCCAATGCCGGCGCACGGCAGTCTGCCGACGTGCTCGACGTACTCGAAAACAGCCCTCCCTTCGACAGCCTGCGCAATGCGGCCGACTACGAAATCATTTTTGCCCGCAAGCTGGACCCCACCCAATACAGCTTTAACCCCCTTTTGGGTTATGTTTCTCTAAACAGTCCGCTCAACAACGACGAGGTCCTCGCCGTGGCCTACGAATACACCGTGAACGGAGAACTCTTTCGCGTGGGCGAATTCTCGCAGGAAGTGCCCTCCACGCAGGAAAACCCCACCGTACTCTTTCTCAAACTTCTCAAAGGCACCAACCTGCGCACCGACCTCCCGCTTTGGGACCTGATGATGAAAAACATCTACTCCCTCAACGCCTTTCAGTTGAGCCAGAAAGACTTCATCCTCAACATTGTGTACAACGATGTGCTCACGGGCAACAAAAACTTCCTGCCAGAAGGCAGCCTGGCAGGTCAACAACTCATACAAGCGCTGGGAATGGATCGGCTCAATACCCAACAAGAGCCCCAGCCCGACGGCATTTTCGACTTTGTGCCCGGAATCACCATCGATGTGGCCCGTGGACGGGTCATCTTCCCCAAGGTGGAACCTTTCGGAGCCGATTTAGAGGCCGCATTCGACGCTGCGGGCCCCACCCCCCCCGCGATCAAAAACAAATATGTGTTTCGTCAGCTCTACGACAGCACACGCGCATGGGCGCAGCAGTTCCCCGAACTGAACCGCTACCGTTTGATGGGACAGTATCAGTCCGCCTCCGGCTCCGAAATTAGCCTAGGCGCCATGAACATCCCACAGGGGTCGGTAACCGTCACCGCTGGCAGCCGTCAACTCGCAGAAGGGCAGGATTTTACGGTCGATTATACCCTCGGGCGGGTGCGGATCATCAACTCGGGATTGCTGAGCTCGGGCGAACAAATTCGGGTAAACTTCGAAAACAACCCCCTGTTTCAGGCCACTGCCCGCACCCTCAGCGCCACGCGATTCGACTACCGCCTCAACCGCAACGTCAACTTGGGGGGCATCTGGATGCACCTCAACGAACGCCCCATCACCCCCAAGATCAACCAGGGGGAGGAACCCATCCGCAACAATGTGATTGGAC
>CAIVQI010000136.1 GCA_903908015.1 uncultured Bacteroidota bacterium | reverse complement strand
TGACCTTACCGATTTCAACGATCCTGCTGCTCGCGACAAGCGGTTATTGAGGCCTACTGCGTCATTCACCTCAGTGATCAAGGATGGGGCGTAATTCTTGGTTTGATCAAATTATTCAGGTATTTTTGGTTTTCGTAATTGTTGTTGATGCGTTTCTTCCGTTCCATTTGGTTGAGTGCCTCCGTGCTGTTCTTGCTGGTTCACCAGCTGGTGCCTCACCACCATGAGCATCACACAAACGCAACACATTTTTGTGCTCAGGAACAATCTGAAACCTGGTCGAAGCTTGTGGGTGGACTTTCACTCGATCTCGGCCAGCACCATCTTGAGTGGTTCCATTCACCAGAAGGCGTGCAAATTTTGGGCTTCAAAAGTGTATGGAAGTCAGATAGCGACCATCAGAAGGTTGATCAAGGGCTTTTATTGTTCGGCGTCGAATTATCTCCCCCGCTCCGCCTGATTCATCCGCTGAGTGTCCATTTCAGGCGACCAGATTCCAATGCTCCGCCCCGTGTTGCTTCAGTAGATGCGTGGAACGGAAGGGCACCCCCGCGGGCCTGATTGACCGAAGCCTGATGCTCGTTCACATTTGGGCAGTCATTGCCAGATCCATTCCTGGCTCCTTATAACTCGGATAATTTTCTTTGATGGGCAGTCCCTACTTGAGGACTCACTGCTTCGGCCAGAACCGACCTGATTGACTGATTTCGTCCGATTTTTTCTCATTGCCACGCATTTAATATTACTAGGTAATTCACCCTAATCTTGAGAATTATGTTTGATTGGCTTATCAACCAAAGTATGCGCAACAAAATGGCAGTGGCTGCAGGAATTGTAGCCCTCGTCGTGTGGGGCTTGTATTCAGCTGTGCAGCTTCCATTTGATGCCGTTCCCGACATCACCAACAACCAGATTCAGGTCATCACCCATAGTCCGGCCCTGGCGCCACAAGAGGTAGAGCGCTACCTCACCATTCCTGTAGAGCAGTCAATGGCTAACCTACCGGGCTTGGAAAACATAAGAAGTTTGTCGCGCTTCGGCTTGAGTGTGGTGACCCTTATTTTCGATGAGGATGTGCCGCACCTCCAAGCGCGTCAGCTGGTCACGGAACAACTGAATAGTCTGCAACAGGAAGGTGGAACATGGCATGGCAAACCCACGATGATGCCCATGACCACAGGTCTGGGTGAAATCTACCAGTACACTTTGGAGGCAGAACCTGGCTTTGAGCATGTTTTTGACGCCAGACGGCTCAGGAGCCTTCAAGACTGGCTGGTGAAGCGGCGGCTTGCAGGCATGGAGGGGGTTGTGGAAGTCAGCAGCTTCGGAGGAGGCGTGAAACAGCATGTGGTGGCCCTCGACGATGCCGCGCTGAGGAGTCTGAACCTGAGTGTTGGGGAGGTTTGGGAGGCCGTCGTGCGGAATCATGGCAACGCTGGCGGCAGCTACCTCGAACGTGGATCTGAAGCCATGTACATTAGGGCAGAAGGACTTGCCAAGGAAGCGCACGAATTGGAACAATCAGTGGTGGCCTATCGCGACCAGAGACCTGTGCTCCTTGGTCAGGTGGCCAGAATTGTAGATGGGCAAGCGGTACGTTTTGGGGCGATGACGCGTGACGGGCGTGGTGAGGCTGTAGGCGGCATAGTGTTGATGCTGAAGGGGTCGAATGCCTATCAAACGCTGGAGACCGTGCACAAGAGAATTGAAGAGGTACAGACCATGTTGCCGAAAGGCGTTCGGATTGTTCCCTATTTAGACCGCTCTGACCTGCTCGGGCGCGTGTTGCGTACGGTGCGGAACAACTTACTGGAAGGTGGTCTGATCGTGGTATTCGTTTTGGTGTTGTTGATGGGTAGCCTTCGTGCCGGTTTGGTGGTGGCCTCGGTCATACCCCTTTCATTGCTGTTTGCATTGGGGATGATGCGTGCTCTTGGCATTTCCGCCAACCTGATGAGTTTGGGCGCAATCGATTTTGGATTGGTCGTGGATGGCGCGGTGATTATCGTGGAGCGTATTGTGCATGTGTTTCAGAAGAATGGAAGCGGTGGCGTACTTCCTTCGGCCAAAGCAGACCAACTGGCATTAGGTGCTGCCCGGAGTATTCGTAAATCGGCTGCATTTGGTGAAATCATCATTATGTCGGTCTACCTTCCCATCTTGGCCTTGGGTGGGGTTGAAGGAAAGATGTTTCAACCCATGGCCATTACGGTGGGTATGGCATTATTCGGGGCATTGTTGCTGTCGTTGACCTATGTACCCGTGATGGCCTCGATGGCCCTCTCGTCCAAAAGCAGCGACCGTACGGCCAAGTGGAGCGATTTTCTCATGAGCCAAGCGGCACACTTGTACCGTCATGCCCTTTTACGTGCGCTGCGCAACCCCAAATTCACCCTATCGCTGTCAATCGTTGCCTTGTTGCTTGGGGCTTGGCTATTTTCCCGGCTTGGAAGTGTTTTCGTGCCTACACTTGAGGAGGGAGATTTAGCCATGCAGATGACGGTACGGCCCGGAAGCAACCTGGGAGAAAGTATCCGCGCCAGTACGGCCGCAGAGCGAATTTTGTTGACGCATTTCCCTGAAGTAAGGAGTGTTGTGAGTAAGATCGGCACTGCAGAAATTCCGACCGACCCCATGGCCATAGAAGATTCTGATGTCATGATCCTCCTCAAACCTCGCGAAGAGTGGACCACCGCCAACAATCGAGAAGAACTGGTTGAACGCATGAAGGAAAAACTCGAGGAAATTCCGGGCGTAGGATTTGAATTCACCCAACCTATTCAGCTGCGCTTCAATGAATTGCTCACCGGCGTAAAAAGCGATGTAGCGGTACGTATATATGGTCCAGAACTGGGGGAATTGGCATCACTTGGTGAACAAGTTGCGGAATTGTGCAGGAGCGTGCCTGGTGCGGGCGATGTTTTAGTGCAAGCCACTGAAGGGCTTCCGCAACTCATGGTACGGTGGGACCGAACCCAATTGGCGTGGCATGGTTTGGATGTGGCCACAGTGAACCGCGAACTAGAACTCGCTTTTGCAGGTGGTTCGGCGGGCGTGGTTTTTGAAGGCGATGCACGTCATGAAGTGGTCGTGCGCCTCAACGATTCGATCCGCCATCAACCCGATCGGGTATCGGCCTTAATGGTGAAAAATGCAGCGGGACAACTCATTCCACTGGGTACTGTGGGCAGCGTTTCACTCGAACAAGGGCCCAGTTTGGTGAGTCGCGACAATACCCAACGCTACCTGAATGTACTGATTAACGTGCGGGGGCGTGACATGGAAGGATTGGTGAAGGACATACGGCAAAAGATTGATAAACAACTCAAACTTCCGCCCGGATACGCTGTACGCTATGAAGGCCAGTACAAACAACTCAACGACGCGCGACAGCGGTTGTCGTGGGCCGTTCCGGTTACGCTCCTGTTGATTACTTTGCTGCTGCGCGTGAGTATGCGCACTTGGCGCCACGCTTTCATGATTCTGACCGCTGTGCCCCTCAGTGCTTTGGGAGGTATTTTGGCTCTTTACGCACGCGACCTCCCCTTCAGCATTTCCGCTGCCATTGGTTTTATTGCACTTTTCGGTGTGGCCGTGCTCAACGGACTCGTATTGGTGGGTCACCTCAACCAAATTCGTGCTGAGGAACAGGGCGACCTGGGCGATATGAACGATCTTACTGGCCTGGTAGCGGAGGGGTGTGTAGACCGCTTGAGACCAGTACTCATGACTGCCTTGGTTGCCGCTTTGGGTTTTATGCCTATGGCGTTAAGTACCTCTGCCGGAGCGGAGGTACAACAACCCCTGGCCACGGTGGTGGTCGGTGGATTAATCACCTCAACCCTACTGACATTGTTGGTTCTCCCCGCTTTGTATTTGCTGTTTGAACGCAAGAAATCCAGCGCCGGCAACACTGGGGCTAGTCTTTTATCCGGCGGGCCCTCTTTATGGATTGTACTGTTCTTCCTCATACCGAGCGGTGTCCTGCTGTTACCAACCACTACAAATGCCCAGTTACCCACAAAGCGGGTCATTGAACAAACCAGGCAAACAGACTACGTCTTTTGGCGGCAACAACGAGACCAATGGGTTGAGCTGGTTGTTCGCAATCATCCCCGACTTCAAGAAGCCAATTTGGCCATTCGGGAAGCTGAAGCACGCATGGCTCAGGTATGGTTTCCGGGAAAGACCCAAATCAACTACGACCGTGGTCAAATCAACTATGCGCTCATTGACCGAAATATATCGATTGTACAACCTCTGGGATCTCCCCTATCCATAGGTAGCGGCATGAAATATGGCCGACTCGAAGTGCAATTGGCAAAAGCCCGACGGGAGGAGATCCGACTGCAGTTGATCCATGAATTACGGGATGCATACAGTGCTGTGGCCTATTTTGGGGAACGCCTCCGCCTATTAGACAAGCATGCACAGGTATGGCGACAAGCCGACAGTGTGATGCAGATCCGGACCGAACTCGGCATGGCTGACCGCTTGTCGGCTCTTTTATCGCGCCAGCAGCTCGACGCCCTCAACTGGCAACTGCCCAGAGCACAACTGGAACGCGAGCAAGCCTCTCGAATATTAAGCAAGCTATGCGCCCTTGATACCTTGCCTTCAATACCCGATTGGCCCATTGGTGAAGTGTCCAAACCAGGTTCTGCCCGTCCACATCCCATGATCATGGTGTGGGATGCGCAACGTGCGCTCGACCAACAGGCTGAAAACCTACAAAGGGCAACGTTCGGACCTGAAATCAGTCTGGGCGCCTTTAGCCAGTCGCTCGAACAAGTGGGTGGTTTCCGTGGTGTAATGATTCAAATGAGTTTGCCTCTTGTGCCCTTGAAGGCCGGTTCCTCAGTCGAGGCTGTTCGTTTGATGCGCATGCAAAACCACCTGAGAATGAACCGTGAAGCACTCCATCTGGGCCATGAAGTAGCTCAAGCCCGCCAAGAATATGTCATTTACGCAGAACGTGTTCGAAAACAAATCAGTGAGGTTGATCCACGCTTAAACGAACTTCTTGATCAAGCCAATTTTATGCTGGTTCAGGGTCGTATGACCTACTACGAGTATGCCCAGACATTGGAGAGCATTCATCAGTCGCGTCTCGACAACCTCTACAATGAATACCAGCTTCATCGTTTCGCTCATCGCTTGGCTGCCCTAACTTTTGCCGATTAAATCTCATGACCAACCAACATAATTATGATCCTCAAACATATTGATCATTTCATCCGGGCATTCGCTCAGAATATTACGATTTATTCATTGTTATTTTCGGCGGCCTGTGGCAGCCACACAGGCAAAGAAACTGATCGAGCCATCGAGCAGAAAAAACAAGCCGCTGCCCACTTTGATACACAACCGACCAACGAAATTTGGCTCACACCCGAGCAGGAAAGGCTGGCAGATTTAACAACGGATACGGCAAGGATGCGCGAAGTGGGCGATGAACTTGTGCTGAACGGTCTACTGGAAGTGCCGCCCCAGCATTATGCCCGATTACACGCACCCATACCCGCATTCGTGAAAAGTGTGCGGGTCAAGGAAGGAGAAAAGGTGAACCACGGCCAAGTTCTCATGTGGCTTGAGCACCCCGATGCTGTTGATTTGCAACGTTCATACCTTGAAAACACGGCGCGAATCATCTTCCTCGAAGCAGAGACAGAACGGCAGGAATTGCTCGCTCAAAAACAGGCAACAGACCGACGCTCACTGGAACAATCACGCGCTGATTACCAATCAGCCCTCGCTCAACGGGCATCTTTAGAGGCCCAATTGCAGCGCCTACACATCGATCCTGCGCGCATTGATCCCAAACAGATTTCAGCTGAGTTTCCGGTTAAATCACCCTTTTCCGGCTACGTAACCACTGTGAACGCATTTCCTGGTCAGTTTACTGAACGCACGGGTGAATTGCTCGGGGTTTTAGACTTGAGTCATATGCATGTTGAACTCGATTTACCGGAGGCGCACCTACCCCACGTTCAGCCCGATATGCCCTTCACATTTAGTTTGACGCGCATACCCGACCAAATTTTTGACGCGGAGGTCTTTAGCATTGGTCGTGAACTGAACATGGACCGCAGAACGGTGCGTGTGCATGGTCATATTGAGCGCGAAAAAGACCCCATCTTACGGCCGGGCATGTCGGTTTTGGCTCGAATACCCCTCAAGTCGGCCACCCGACTCTCGGTGACATCCGGAGCACTCCTACAATCTGGGGAAGGCTGGGTAGCCTTTCAGAAAATAGCCCCCGGTCGATACCGAAGGGTGGCCCTACAGGGCGCCTATTTGTCGGGCCCGTTTGACGCATTGGGAGATGGAATTGAAGCAGGAAGTGTTTGGGTAACGAAAGGGGCGGGCCGCCTAGATGCCCACTCTTCTGCTGACAGTGAACATGCGGACGGCCATTAATCGATAAATCATCAAATTCTGGTCTGTCATCCGTATTTTTGTGGTTTGGCCTTCTTGTACTTCGCGGGTTAATTTCTGGAAACAAGTGGGCTCTACTATTTCAAAACATCAACCCAAAGTCATATGAGCATCCACCAAGAGGACCAAATACACAAGGAAGGTCAGTTTTTGTTGGGTGGACTCAACCGCTATTTGGGAGAGTTTGTTTATGGCGGGATCGACGGAAGTGTGACCACTTTTGCCGTGGTGGCTGGCGCCACCGGAGCTGGGTTGAGCTCGCAGGTGATCATCATCCTGGGATTTGCCAATTTACTGGCAGACGGTTTCGCCATGGGCGTGGGATCTTATCTGAGTCACAAAAGCGAGCAACAAAACTACCAGAAGCACAAGCAGATCGAATATTGGGAGGTCGACAACCTGCCCGATAAGGAACGGGATGAAATCCGCGACATTTACCGGAATAAAGGATTTGAAGGCGACTTGTTGGAGCAAATTGTGACCACCATCACGGCTGACCGAGATCGTTGGGTGGATGTGATGATGAAAGAAGAGCTCGAGATGATGCAAGAAACTCGCTCCCCTTTAGCCATGGGCACTGTAACCTTCATCAGCTTTCTATTCATCGGCTTAGTGCCGATTACGGTATATGTTGTCGACTACATGAGCCCCTCATCAGCCCCTCTATTTGTGATCTCATCCACCATGACCGCCATTACGTTTGTGTTGATTGGCTGGCTCAAGACCTTTGTTACCAGAAGCAGTGCCATCAAAGGCATGACCGAAACTTTGTTCTTGGGAGGTGCCGCCGCTGCGGTGAGCTATTGGGTGGGCGATTGGCTCGAAAAATTGTTTTAAAAGATGTCGCCAACCCAACCCATTACCGATACAAATCAAGCCAAACACCATCACAATCTATGGCTGGAATGGCTCCAAAGGGCAGCCAAGGAATTGAAACTCGATCAACCGGAATCCTTGATCCATACTGATGCTGACGGCATTGCGCGTGCGCCCTACTACACCGCAGATGGGCCGTTTGCCCACGCCAAACCCCTCCAGCTGTACGCGGGAGATCCCGATGTCACATCCACTGCACCTCCGTGGCTGGCCGTCGCCCCGGTATTTGGTCATTCACCGGCAGGCATCAACACCAGAGCCCTTCACGCATTGCAACATGGAGGTGAGGCCATTTTATTTGATTGGTCGGGTCTATCGGCTGAACAAATCCCAGTGGCCGCACTTGGTATTCTGCCCCAATTTGCACCATTTTTTGTTCACGGAATGAACGCAAGGGCCCTTAATGAAGGATTATCACATTGGATGGGCAAAGAAATGATTGACCCCGAACACGTACAGGGTGCCCTACTTTATGATGCGGTTGCGCTGATTAATATGGACGGACAGGAGTTGACAAGCATCAAAGAACAATTTTCACATACCTTTCCGAATTTCAATCCGATTGGTGCTGATACAGCGGAATGGCGTGCGCGTGGTCTGTCTGCTCCCCAAGAAATAGCCCTCTGTTGGCTGTGTGTATACCGTCAGCTTTCGTTGCTCACCAACCAACAAATATCTGAATTCGGTCGGTCGGAAACGAAGATTCCCATATTCCTCTCAGTGGGGTGCACAACGGAATTTTTCGATGAGCTGTCGCGCCTTAGGGCACTTAGGGCGGGCATTCATCGTGTAATGTCGCTTTTCAAGCCACCAAAGAC
The DNA here is from genome assembly GCA_903908015.1 of uncultured Bacteroidota bacterium. Lineage (GTDB taxonomy): Bacteria > Bacteroidota > Bacteroidia > UBA7662 > UBA7662 > F1-60-MAGs140. The sequence goes on along the minus strand of CAIVQI010000136.1, from coordinate 825 downwards.
GCCCGCGGCGGTCCAGAATCCCCTGGGTGTCCATCCTCTGGCAGAGGGGCACCATGTGAATCCCCAAATTCTTGTCCGCATCCCAAACGATTATTTGCCAAAAGAGGATCCTCATACCAATTTATTGCGACTCACCACCATGGGGGTTTCGGCAGTACTTGGGGGCTGCACAGCGCTGTCGCTACCTCCATTTGACCCACAGGTTCAGGAACAAGACAACGCCTTTGCTGATGAACTGTCGCTCCAGCTGCAAATGATTCTTCGCCATGAGGCGTTTCCCAACCTGCCCCTGGACAGCGGGGCAGGAAGCAGCTACATTGAGCATTTGAGTCTATCATACGGCGAACGCGCCTGGGCAATTTTAGGCGATATGATCACTTTATGCACACAGGACCATACCTGGAATGCAACAGCTTTAGAAAATCTTTTGAACGAATGGTGCAGACAGGGAAAGGAGCGAGAACAAGAGAAGCGCGATAGCGGGCGGCGCATCCGTGTGGGGGTAGACCGTTACCGAATCGTTGACCTCAACCAATAGACCGCTTTTATATCGTTGACTTCCACCCATCAACTCATTTGCATCATGAAGCCCAACTTCCCTAATCCGAAGAATTTTTCCTTTCAAGAACCAATGTCTTCGGAAAACGGGCTAAGTTCAGGTGGTGTCGAACAGGTGTCAACTATTCCCCAAGAGGGCCATAGTGAGAGCCCCAGTGAGAGCCCCAGTGAGAGCCCCGGAGAGAGCCCCGGAGAGAGCCCCGGTGAGAGCACCCAGAGAAAGTCAGAAGTTAAACCTTCCGGCTTACACCATACAAAACACCCAAC
>CAIVQI010000135.1 GCA_903908015.1 uncultured Bacteroidota bacterium | reverse complement strand
CAGGACACTATTAAACGCTATTTTGCGCTAATTTGCATATTTTTTGCCTATTTACTGACGTTTTGCTGATTTCTATATGGGATTGCTCTTGATTTTCAGGACAACCGGTCGGTGGTTTTTGCGCGTGCTGGCTATTTTGGTGCCGCTTTCACTGGCTTTTTCCATGTTGCTCATGCACCGTGAGGTTCAGGATGGAATGGGTCGACTGCTGGCACGCTGGCTATCTGCCGAATGGGAAACCCGTGTTGAAATTGAAGGTTTTTACCTGGGACCTACCGGAAGAATGCGGGTGGAAAGGATGTGTATTTATGATCAATCCGATCGGATATTGCTTGAGATCAGCCGATTTTATGCCTATATCGATCCTATTCGGACAGGCCTAAAAAGAGTTAGCATCCCTGAAGTGTCGGTGGGAAATTTAACCCTAAACGCTCTTCACGACTCTTCTGCAAGAAAGCATAATTATCAGTTTTTGTTGGATGTGTTGCAACCGACACCTACGCCGTCGTCCAGTATCTCAATGCCAGATGTACGAATACATCATGTTCGGTTGCAACAGGCCTGCATCCGCTACCATGATTTCCGGCAGCCAATGTCCGATACAACGCGTTTCGACCCCCATCATTTGGAGTTGAAGCGATGTCAGTGGCACATATCGGAAATTACATATAACAATAATATTTTCCACGCCTCACTCAATCAACTTCGCTTCGAAGCGTTAGGAGGCTGGCGGGTTGATTCCCTTCGGGGCAATCTGAAAGTCGATTCGACGGGTATCCAAGTTGATTCCTGGAAATTGCGCGCCCCCGGAACAAATTTGGCTGGTCAATTCAGTACGTACCGAACGACTGTGGATACTCTCGCAGTTCCCATTCCATCCACCGGATACCGATTATCGATACAAAATGGGCGGATCGACCCCCGTTTCATGGCTTATTTTCTCGGTGGCTCTGCCCCTGCCCAACCGCTCAATCTGTGGGGGCAATACGATTATGCGGGTGGACAACTACAAGGAGATGGCGTTCGACTTGCCTTTGGACCATCATTATTTGCCGAAGGTGAATTCCACTTGTCCGACTTAGGTAAAAATCACGGCCCTGTTTTTTCAGTGCGTGTCGACCAAGGACAATGGAACCGACAATCGTGGAACAGCGCTTTCCCCAGTCGGCCACTTCCGGCAATCTTGGATTCATTGCAAAATTTGGGATTTGAGGCGGCATTCGAGGGACAATCCAAGCAGTTTCAGGTGCGCGGAGCGTTTACTGATGGTAAGGGAAAGGCCAAGGCCGACCTCGCCGTACGCCTGGCCGGACCACAATCGACTTATGTTGGTCGTTTGGGTATGCAGGGTTTTCACTTGGGTCGTTGGTTGGGCGATCAACAAATGGGACAGCTGGATATCGATGTGGACCTCCAAGCCACAGGTGATCGGGCCGACAACCTGAATGCACGACTCAACGGCGCGCTTCACCGATTAGACTACCATGGGTATTCATTCGGGGCAATCGATATTCATGGCGACTATGCCCTTGGAACTTTTCAGGGCAGAATCGAATCGAACGACCAAAACGCTTGTCTCACATTCCAGGGACTGGTTGATGCGCGTCAAACAGTGCCAGTCTATGATTTCGTGGCGAACGTAGACCAATTGGATCTCAAGGCGTTAGGAATGAGTGAGGAGGAATGGGTTTGTGCCGGACAAGTGACCTTGTCTGGAAGTGGTCAAAAACCAGATGATGTGCAGGGCAAGCTTACAGGCCAGGACATCGTATTCAACCGTTCGGGTGATCAATTGAATGTAGATTTTGTGTCGATCGACATGAAACAAGATCAATCGAAAGCCGGACCGCTCTTGATGGCCCAATGCAACACCCCCTTTGGCACGGCAGTTGTTCGGGGCGATGGGAACGTTAGCCTACTCAGCAGTGCGATTCGTTCCGCCATCGGTTTGACACTGTCGGAGTCTGAACGCCGACAGCTCGATCAAGCCGATTCATCCGCCCGATTTACATTGGATGCCGATTTGGATCGGGCTGAGCAACTGACCGACTATTTTATCAACGGAAAAATTAGTTTGGATCGGTTGTTGTTTTTCGCGCGCCTTAATCCCCGAGATGGAAGTTTCGATTTTTCGGCAGACGCCAGCGATGTGCGCAGTGGGGAGTTTCGCACGGATCGAATCTCATTGCTGGGAAAACGACAGGGGACGCATTTGGAGGCCGACGTATTCTCTGGATCAATCGACCTCGGCCAACAAAGATTGGTGCAAAACTTGCGCTGGCTGAATACTTTGGAAGGCGACACCCTGAGGTATGTATTGGAGGGCTTGGGCACTGCAGAAAATCAAAGAGCGAGCGTAAACGGCTGGTCGGTTGCCGATTCCAACGGGATGCAGATCTACATAGACAGCAGTCATCTCTTGGTTTTCGAGCAAAATTGGTTTCTCGACCAAAGGAAGCCATTCGTCTATCACAATGGTCGTTTCTCCTTAGGCGATTTTACCCTGGGTTCCGACAGCATGGAGGTCGCGTGTCGGGGTATGAT
>CAIVQI010000134.1 GCA_903908015.1 uncultured Bacteroidota bacterium | reverse complement strand
GCGGGTTGGTGTTTTACGGGCGCCTGTAGGCGCCCGTAAAACCGCCCGATTTTTTAACCAAACTTTCTTGTGTTATGAATAGTGTCGACGTTTCGATTTTGCCACGCTTTCGCTCAATTTTCATGAGTTGCACGGCATACCTACTGCCCGGTCAACCAACATCGACCTAAGTCACTTCGGTTGGTAAACAACCTAAGTGCGTGTGATTGACCGGCACCACTGAACTTTGACCCGCCACGGGTGTTGGTTGGAATGTCGATTTGATTTGGTATGCAGCAACCCGCACAGGATGCCCCACAGAATTCAGGTAACGGCACGGTGCGCAACATCCGCCTCATTTTGGGCGATCAGCTCAACAGAAGCCACAGTTGGTATTCGAAACCAGATCCCGGGGTGCTTTTTGTGATGATGGAATGCCGAAGCGAGACCGACTACTGCCGCCACCACATACAGAAGGTCGCGGCATTTTTTATGGCCATGCGAGCGTTTGCCGAATGGCTGACCGCCGGGGGACACACGCTCTGCTACCTTCAGCTCGATGATCCGCACAACCGGCAGGGCATCACTGCAAATCTCCAGACCCTCGTGCAGCGATTCCCAGGCGCCTCGGTGGCCTGGCAGGCACCCGACGAGTATCGGCTCGAGAAAGAGCTCACCGACTGGGCGCAGCAGGCGGGTATTGAGGCTCGGGGGGTCGATACCGAGCATTTTTTAACGGAGCGAACACAGGCGGCCAAATTTTTCAGTGGCAAGAAGACCTGGCGAATGGAATACTTCTACCGGGAAATGCGCCGCAAGCACGCCGTGCTCATGCAGGGCGGTCAGCCGGCGGGCGGAGAATGGAATTTTGATGCGGAAAACCGCCAGGCCATTCCGGGGGATGTGCCTATACCCGAGCTGCCCATGCCGCGGCACGACGCAAAGGGCTGGGGTGACTGGTTGCAACAGCAGGGCGTGTCGACCCTGGGGATATTGCCGGCCGAACTGCAATGGCCCACCACGCCGGGCGAGGCGCGCAGCCTGCTGTCGGCCTTCATCAAGCATTTGCTCCCCCTTTTTGGCAGATATCAGGACGCACTCACCCGGCGCCATGATTTTTTGTTTCACTCCAGGCTCTCCTTTGCCCTCAACACTAAGTTAATTAAACCCTTAGAGGTGGTGCAGGCAGCCGAACAAGCGTGGTTGAGCGACCCCCAACGATACCCACTCCCGTCGGTAGAGGGCTTCATCCGGCAAATTCTGGGCTGGCGGGAGTATGTGCGCGGGGTGTACTGGGCCCACATGCCCCAATATGGTCAACTCAACCACCTTCAGCACCAACGCAGCTTGCCCTCGTGGTATTGGACAGGGAAGACGCACATGGCCTGCATGCGTCATGCGATACAGCAGAGCCTCCAACATGCCTACGCCCACCACATCCAACGGTTAATGGTCACCGGAAATTTTGCCCTATTGGCCGGCATTCATCCCGATGAAGTCGATCGTTGGTATTTGGGTGTTTATATCGATGCGGTGGAATGGGTAGAGTTGCCCAACGCCCGGGGGATGAGTCAGTATGCCGACGGCGGCCTCATGGCGAGCAAGCCTTATGTTTCCTCGGGCCAATACATCAAGCGAATGGGCGATTATTGCGGGACTTGTCGCTACAACCCACAGTTGTCGACCGAAGCCAATGCTTGTCCGTTCAACAGCCTCTACTGGCATTTCCATGAACGCCATCAAAGCTTATTGCGGCCGAACGTTCGCCTTGCGATGGTTTACCGAAATTGGGAACGCATGAGCCCGGTTAAGCGTGAGGCCTTGTTGCACAAAGCGGAATCGGTATTAGAAGGTATCGAAGATTTATAGTTGAAATTTGACACCAAATAGACCCCCGACTGTTGAGCCGTCCTGTAGTCCATTTTCCATTCACTGTTCCTGGCCCTGCCGATCTTGTGGTGTACACGAAAGTGGATGCAGCCTTTGATCGGGTTGTTTCCGGCTTCGGAGCCCCCCTTTTTGAGACACTCAATCCACCTTTTCCAACAGCGCGCCTCAAGCGGATGGATGGCAACAGGCTGGGCCATCGAATCGAACTCGAATTGGATTTTGGGTTGTTTACCCAAGAATGGACGGGCATCATCAGCGCACAATTTGAATCATCCAGCCAATACTGGTTTGTTGATCGAGGCGAGCGCTTGCCCTTTTTTCTTCGGAGTTGGGAACATTACCATGGCATCAGTGCAGTGAGTGCAGGCGAAACACGCATCATCGACGCCGTTCGATTTCGTCAGGCTCCATGGATTCCTCGATTTTTAATGCATTGGATGCTTGTACTTTTGATGCGCTACCGTTCACCACGCTACAAGCGATATTTTGTATTGTGTTAATTTCACGCATCCTCGCTTCAATGGCGATTGTTTCTTGAATTTAATACGCTGTGCAGGGCCTTTCTTAAAGCTGTAGCGAAAATTCGCACCATCAAGGTGTAGGATTAATATTCGTATATGCATGATAAATAGTTGACTATATATATTGTAATGTAGACAACTGAATCTGTTTAAGAAAAATAGAAAAAAGTTAAACAAAAGCTTGGATGTTCGGGAGCGAACCTCTACTTTTGTTTAATCAATCTTTAAAAAACTTAAACATGGACCCCAATACCTTCAGTGTCAAAGTGAGAGAGCATGGAGTTGCCCTGAAAGCATACGCCCTTTATTTATCACAAGACCGTGAAGACGCCCACGATCTCATGCAGGAAACCCTGCTCAAAGCGTTTACGCACCGTGAGCGTTTCACAGACGACACCAATCTTAAGGGTTGGTTGTATACCATCATGAAGAATACGTTCATCAATCAGTATAGGAGAAAAGTAAAACGCAACACCCTCCTCGATTCTACGGAGAATGAATACTACCTGAATAGTTCATCCCATGCTGTGCCGAATGAGAGTCTGGAACGTCTTAATATGGAGCAAATCCACATGCACATCTCGCGCTTGCCCTATGACCTTAAAGAGGCCTTTATGATGAATTTTAGGGGGTATAAGTACCAGGAAATAGCGGATCACTTCGGTATTCCGATCGGAACTGTAAAAACCCGCATACACATGGCCCGCCAAATACTCAAGAAAAAACTTCATGTTTATGGTGAATCTTATGGCATGCAAGTGGCTTAATGGTCAATAATTGGGCTCAGATAAAGGTTTCCCTCGGGAAACCTTTTTTGTTGGGATTGCTTTGTTTGCATCATGGATAGGGCGTATAAAATCGACGCGCATAAAACTGTTGCGCACCTATTTTGTTAATATGAAGAACAATCAATCATGCCAAAGAAAAAAGTCATCGTCGTCGGCTCTGGTTTTGCCGGTTTATCTGCCGCAACAAACCTCGCCCATCGAGGATATGAGGTCACACTTCTCGAAAAGAATGCCCAATTCGGTGGCCGGGCACGGGTTATGGAAAGCCAGGGTTTTCGATTCGATATGGGACCTTCCTGGTACTGGATGCCCGATGTTTTTGAGGCTTATTTTGCACAATTTGGCAAGAAGGTGTCGGACTACTATCACCTCCATCGGCTTGACCCGGGGTACACTGTTTTTTTTGGAAAGGATGATGTGATGACCGTGCCGGCGCAGATGCCAGAAATCGAGCGGATGTTTGAGCAATACGAACCCGGATCGGCGAAAAAGTTGCGCTCTTTTATGATTCAGGCTGGAGAAAAATACCAAATCGGTATGCGCGACTTGGTCTACAAGCCCAATCGTTCAGTTTTGGAATACGCCAGTGTTTCACTCCTGAGGAACATGCTCAAGATGGATGTGTTTCAGTCGATGCGCAGCCATGTCTATGCCCATTTCAAAGAGCCACGGTTGCGAAAGCTCATGGAATTTCCTGTACTGTTCTTAGGCGCTACCCCCCAAAATACCCCCGCACTGTACAGCCTGATGAATTATGCGGATCTATCATTGGGCACATGGTATCCCATGGGTGGAATGGGGGAAATTGTGAAAGCCTTTGTTGCACTGGCACAAGAGCAAGGCGTGGAACTCATCGCGAATGCCGAAGTTCAGTCGATTGAGTGTGTCGGAGCGCATGCCACACGCATCCACACAGCCCAAAAGACGTATGACGCCGATATTGTGGTGGCGGCGGGCGACTATCATCATATCGAACAGCAGGTCCTGCCGGCCACTCACCGGCAGTATAGCCAAGCTTATTGGAAGAACAGAACCATGGCGCCGTCGAGTTTGTTGTT
>CAIVQI010000133.1 GCA_903908015.1 uncultured Bacteroidota bacterium | reverse complement strand
TCGCTTAGCCGCTGACAGTGTATCGCCAACAGCGAGTAATCAACGTTTAGGGCGTGGACTACCAGGGTATCTAATCCTGTTTGCTCCCCACGCTTTCGTGCCTCAGCGTCAATCACGGTGTAGCAGACTGCCTTCGCAATCGGTGTTCTATAACATATCTAAGCATTTCACCGCTACATGTTATATTCCATCTACCTCCACCGTATTCAAGAGTGCCAGTTTCAATGGCAGTTCCGCAGTTGAGCTGCGGGCTTTCACCACTGACTTAGCACTCCGCCTACGCACCCTTTAAACCCAGTAAATCCGGACAACGCTTGGATCCTTCGTCTTACCGCGGCTGCTGGCACGAAGTTAGCCGATCCTTATTCATAAGGTACCGTCAGCCCCGGACGCATCCAGGGGTTTCTTCCCTTATAAAAGCAGTTTACGACCCATAGGGCTGTCATCCTGCACGCGGCATGGCTGGTTCAGACTTGCGTCCATTGACCAATATTCCCTACTGCTGCCTCCCGTAGGAGTCTGGTCCGTATCTCAGTACCAGTGTGGGGGATCATCCTCTCAGAACCCCTAGCCATCGTAGCCTTGGTGGGCCGTTACCCCGCCAACTAGCTAATGGCACGCATGCCCATCCTTAACCAATTAATCTTTAATAATCTCATCATGCAACAAAATTATATTATGCGGTATTAATCCCGGTTTCCCGGGGCTATCCCCCAGTTAAGGGTAGGTTGCATACGCGTTACGCACCCGTGCGCCACTATTATAAGCCATATTGCTACAACCCATAACCGTTCGACTTGCATGTATTAGGCCTGCCGCTAGCGTTCATCCTGAGCCAGGATCAAACTCTCCGTAGTAAAGTTTAATCTCTAGACTTTCATCTAATTTTTTTTGTCCTTGACGTGCCCTCCGCACCCCTCCTCCACTTCCCATCTCTCATCCTCACTCCTGTCTCTCAGGTATCCAGTATGTCAATGAACTTCTAAAAATTCCCTCCCGAGAACTTGATTCAAACAGTGACCGAAAATTGGGTGGCTGAATGAGGTTGCAAAGATAGGAGAAAAAAACGAACGAGCAACTAAGGTTTAAAAAAAATATTTGATCAAAATTGTCCGGTGGCCAACAAGACCAAAGTGCAAGCCTCTTCAACGGCAATTCCTGCGGTTTTGAGTCGCTGGGCATGCCCATCATGTTCAGTGCCGGGATTCAGAATCACGCGCTGCGGCTTCAGATTGCAGATCTTTTCGAGTTGGCTTTCTAAACGTTCAGGGGACAAATAAACAGTAATGGTATGGATCTCGACATCTAGATGGGGCCAGTCCATAGTGATGGGCTGTGATGAGATTTTGCCAGGCCGACTACCCAACAACCAAACAGCATAACCAATCTCAATGAGCTGATGCGCCGCCTGATGGGCGTAGCGATGGGGATTTTCACTAGCCCCTAAGACTACAACCATCGATTTGACAGGGGTTTTCATCCCGCCAAATTAGGCAAAATCTATATCCTACCAAATGGCAAAGACTGACTTGGGATGCCTACCATTTGAAATTGAATTTGATATTCACCGGTTGCCCTAGGATCTTGAGGCCATGTATCGAGCAACAGCTTGTATGCTACTGCGTCCGTCGATGGCGGCACTCATGATCCCTCCGGCGTAGCCAGCACCCTCACCTGCAGGAAACAAATTATTGGCCTGAGGATGCGCCCGGCTTTCTGGGCTCCGTGGAATTCGCACGGGTGAAGATGTGCGAGACTCGGGCGCCACCACTATCGCCTCTTCGGTTAGAAATGCTGGCATAGTTTTACCGAGCTGTTTTAATCCACCAGACAAGCAGGCAGACACCCAATTTGGGAGCACCTCATGGAGGTTTGCGGGCGAAACACCTGGGCGATAGGAGCAATTGGGGAGATCGGCTGAACATTGGTGACCCAAAAAATCGGTCAACCGTTGTGCCGGTGCTTTTTGGTGGCCGCCTCCTACCAGCCATGCTGTTCGCTCTATGGCGGCTTGAGCATTCATTAAGGCAAGGGGGTCTGTTGTCGAATGAGGGTAGTCGGATAGCCGCACTTCGGTTACCCAACCCGAATTGGCAAAGGGGTTGTTTCGTTTGCTTGGCGACCATCCGTTGGTCACAATTTCTTCGTTGTTTGTTGCACAGGGCGCGATGATGCCACCCGGGCACATACAGAATGAAAAAACGCCCCTCCCGTCAGATTGTTCCACAAGCTTGTAGTTTGCAGGCGGCAGCTGATCCCTGTGTTCGGTTCGCCGGTATTGAATTTGGTTGACGAGTTCCTGTGGATGTTCCATGCGGACGCCCAATGCGAAAGGCTTTGCCTGCAGTTTCATTCCTGATTGGTGTAGCATAAGATAAATATCCCTTGCACTGTGTCCGGTAGCCAACAAGAGCGCCTCGACTTCAATCCGATCCCCTGTTGAAGTTCTTACCGCCCGAATCTGATTGGT
>CAIVQI010000132.1 GCA_903908015.1 uncultured Bacteroidota bacterium | reverse complement strand
ATTGGGTTTTGGTGGGGTATTCGTTACCCCAGTGGCTTTACTTTTCCCCGATTGTCCCGAAGGCCTTTGTCCACCTCCACTACTGCTTGCGCCTTTTGAACTGTCCTTTGTGCTGGGCGTTGTCTTCATGTTCTTGGCATTTCCTCGATCACTTGCGACGGGCATTGGCTTTCCTGCAGCATGTCCCATCATAAATAGGAAAGCCTCGGGCAGGCGCTTGGCCCAATCGAGTTCGTTGTGGCGATGACCAACTGCAACCAGGCTGTTATACTGCTTGGGGTTGTACCCAGCAGCCATGAAGATGGAATCGGCTTGGGACTGCGGCGACAAATACATCGCATCGAGCTCCTGATCGCCTGTATCCATATAGAGTCTTCTGTTCGTTGGTTCAGGTACTGATTTTCTGAGATACTCCAGCAGTACTTGCGACTGATCGGTTTTGGTGTCGAAACCCAATGGCCAATGCGTACTCAGGCAAGCAGCGCCTTCAAAAACCTCAGGATATTCCATCCATCCATAAAGTGAAATCAAACCACCCATACTGCTGCCTGCCAGGTAATTATGACCAGCTTCTTTGTCGGTTACATAATGACCTCTTATCCATGGAAGCAACTCGTTGACCAGGAATTTAAGATAGGCATCCGACTCAACCATACCGTCGGGAAACAAAGGCTCGCCATCGGGGCGGCGCATCGACAATATATCCATTCTTGTTGGCCCGTCAAGATGATCGATGGGCTTCTGTGGACTAAACTCCACATGACGGAATCCAGGTCGGTTCCATACCCCCACCACCAGGGTGGGACGCACATGGCCCTGAGCGATAAGCTCAGAGAGCACTTCATCGACCCGCCACTCGGTGCCATTCCATGTGCCTGCTGCATCGAACAACATCTGTCCGTCGTGCATGATGAGCACATCGTGCGGGGTTTTACCGTCGTATGTGGGCGGCAACCATACATCCACGGGCCTGGCAGGCACCCAAGAAGAAGGCACCTCGGTATGCCGCACCACGCGCCCTACAGAGGGCACTGGAACATCCTGGGCATGCGCAGGGGTTAAAAACAAAAAACAAAGAGCCAGAAACATCAACCGTAAAAAGGTGTACTTCATCATAAATTTAAAAGGGAAATATCATTAGGGATTCACCGAAAGCACCACCGAGGACATAGGGGGTATGGTCAAAGGCGCGCTCCAATCGACCGCCTCCCCATCAGGCGCCCGTTGGAGTTGGCGCTGCCCCCGAAGCACTTCATCGTAGTCGACCGCCTGCACCGTTCTGGCTCGGTTGCTTCGGTTCATGAGCAACAACACTTGGCCACGTCGGGAGGTACGCGCCATCACATACAACTCATCGTCGGGGGCGAAGTGGAGGGTACCGCCGTAATGTATGGCCGACTGCCTGGCACGCCAGCGCAGCATCGAGCCCATGTGTGACTGTACTCGCTTTTGTTCGGGGGAGAGACCAGCTCCTGAGTATGCATCCACCACGTCACCCTTCCAGCCACCTGGGAAGTCACTGCGGATGTAGCCATGGTGGCCACGGGCGTGACTACTCGACGCTAAAATCTCTGTACCATAGTACCATTGTGGCACACCCCTAACTACACATAAATAATTAATGGCCATTAACATAAGTGAAGTGTCTTCATTTAATTGTGTAAATATTCGATCCATGTCGTGGTTGTCGCCAAACACCATCAACTGGCGGGGATTCTGATAGATGAAATCGTTGGCCAAGGTCTCATAGAGCCGCGCCATTCCTTCCGAGAAATCGGGCCGCGCGGGCGCAGTCAGCGCCGCCACCAGACCGGCTTGTAATGGAAAATCCATGACCGAGCCCAGGCATCCACCCGCTGGGGCGCGTCTTATGCCAGTATACGCTTGCCATCGCGAGGTAATCAAGGGGTTCAGACTCCATTCCTCACCGACCAACGACATCCTGGGGTATTCCTCCATGATGCGGCACGACCACTTCGACAACAGCGAGCTGTCGCTGTAGCTGTAGGTATCCTGCCGTATGCCACCTAAGCGCAGTGTTTCGATCCACCATATACTATGCTGTATGAGGTACCTTGCCACTTCAGGATGACGTCCATTGAGGTCGGGCATGGATTCCACAAACCAACCCTGGGTCATGCGGTTGTAGTCGTTTCGGCTCGAATAGGGGTCATGATGTACCGTACGCCGGTGGTTACTGGTCTCCAAGGTTGGCCTCCGGTTGATCCATCCTTTCATCGGTGGCTTTTTCGCCCACCTGTGTTCGCTTCCAATGTGGTTGAGTACCCCATCAAAAATCAGCTTCATTTGGCGCGCCTTCAGCGAATCCGACAAGGCGATATACTCGTTGAGGCTTCCAAAGCGGGGGTCGACCCGATAATGGTGGGTGATGGCGTATCCATGGTAGGAAGCCTGTGGCATATCATTTTCGAGCATGGGCTGTGGCCACAAGGCAGTAAATCCCATCGATTGAAGGTAATCCAACCGATCAATCATCCCCTTGATGTCGCCCCCGTGCCGGGCATAAGGCTTGGAGCGGTCGACCTCCTGCTCGCGCATGCCCGCCACCCTGTCGTTGCTGGGATCGCCATTGGCAAATCGGTCAGGCGTGATGAGGCAAACCACATCAGATGCATCGAAGCCCTTCAGGGAATCGGGCGAGCTAATGCGGGCCATTAAGGGGTAATTCAGTTCATAGAGAAGCTTGGGTTTCCCTTGTGCAGGTATCATAAACTTCAGCGGCAGCTGCCCAGGTTTAGCCTCCTGCGTGATGTTGAGGTGCAGGATGATATAGTCGGGGTGATCGCCCGGAATCACCGAATCGAGACGAACGCCGGGGTAGGATAATGTCGCTTGGGTACTGGAAATACCTGGGGCCTCCAAGATGAGTTGCAGGTGGGGCTGGCGCATGCCAATCCACCAATTGGGCGGCTCGGCCGTTACCCCCGAAGCGTGGCTGTGCGGGTGCTTGCCTTTGTCGTGCCCCCAAGCGGTTGCACTGAACAGCAACAAGATAAGAATTATAATTTTATTGTTATTGTATTTTAACATTATCATCAATTTTTTTATATTAACTATATTATTTACAGAGACTTCAATAATTATTCTTTAATGCATCTAATGTTGAATCCTGATTTCTTCGGCATGTCAACCACGAATGATGCCCCCGAATTGTGGCGGAGGTTGAAGGCCATGGCATTCCAAGGATTAGACTCCGTACTGCTCCACCAGTAGCCCTGCACAGTGATGCCTGCGTCGCTTCCCCGATCATCGGAATACCCGCCCGGAAGGGCCCTGAATCCCCCACCATCTACTGCAGCAGTATTGGGCTGTGCCCAAAACTGCGTGCTTTTGAGAATCCCTCCGGCCTGCTCAGCGCCCTCCAATCGGCTGGTGAAGGTGATCCACTCTTCGGCAGAAGGAATGCGCCAGCCGGTGGGACAAACACCCCGGTTGTCGGTGGCCGCTTTATAGTTGTAGAGCCGCCCATAGTTACTGAGATAAGAGGCCGTGCCAGCATAGGTCTTGTGCAAGCCCGTGGCATTCTGCACCCATCGCAGCGAGTCATTGCCCGATCCTATGCTGTCGCCATTCGCATAGCGGGTCACCCTAAGGTTGCGCAACATCCAACAATAGCCCCCAATTTCACGGGTCGGGTAGTTGTTGCTGTCGATGTCATAGACCGGTGCAAGTCCGCATCCATCGGTGCCCCTACCCGCTACAAACTCAAGGGTACGACCATAGGCAGTGTCGACCTGGTTGATGGCGAACGCCCGAACCCGATATGTACGCCCTGAGGTGAGGCCAGTGAGGTATCCCAAATACAATCCCTTACCGGGCTTCACTGTGAGGGTATCGCCCACATACAAGTCTGGATCAACGGAATCCGACCAGCACATACCCCGCATGAGTATGGGGGCACCCCCGTCGGACGTGACCTGCCCACTCACCGTGGCTTTATTGGATGCGATATCGAATACTTGGAGGGTGGTGACCGATGGGGCTACCGGAGGCGGGTCCTCGCCACAACAAGCACATAAAAACGCGAGGACACCCAGCCAAATGGGCTGCCTCTTGACGAAAAACTGGTGACTGTTCACCTGGAGCATGCGTTTCGAACAAATTGAATAGCCTGAAATCGAACCAAAGTAACCCAGCGGACTGGTCTAATTAGTTGTAAATATAGGGATGCACGGAATCAAATTCAGCCTATTTTTCGCTCGTCAAACAGGTTGCCCATCGATCGCTTTGGTTGCTGGGATGAAAAGGGAATCCGGAACCAAGCCGGAACAGTGCCCGCTGCTGTAGATCCCCAAAAAGCCCCGAAGATTGCGCCACTGGTTTACCGGGAAGGCCTTCGGTGGTGGGATGAGTCAGAATACCTGCCCGTTTGACATGAACCCCCCGGCTTTCGGGACCAAAAGCAGGGTGTATAATAGCTGTTGAAGGGCGAAGTTGATCTTTGCCTGAGGCGCTGTTGTATGCCTGGCTCGTGGTGAGAAAACCACCAGGTATGAAAAAAGCAGCCGTCCCCCAAATTTTCTTTTTTTATTTGGCGTTCGCCTGGTTGCCCTTGGCTTTCGCCTGGTTGCCCTTGGCGTTCGCCTGGTTGCCTTTGGCGTTCGCCTGGTTGCCCTTGGCGGTCAGCGCGCAGCAACCTGGAGCGCAGAACATCAGCCTGCAGCGCGATACAGCGCGACTGGCACAGCCCCTGGTCGACTCCCCACGCGTGCTTCCATTGGTACAGATTTGGGAGCGAAGAAATGAAACGCCCCGTGCGGCAAACTGGGTTCCGACCAGTGATAGTCTACTCAGGCTCATGCAACCCGGATCTGATTTGGGAAGCGATGTTCAATGGTCGAACCCAATTTCCGTGCACAGCCGCGGGCCTGGGCAGCTCAGCACCATTGCGGCGGGCGGACTCCCCAGCACCCATTTGGTGGTGACCTGGGAGGGCATGAACTTGGTGAACCCGATGAACCAAACCCCCGATTGGTCACTGATGCCTTCTTGGCTCTGTTCAGGCAGCCAACTGGAAACACGGGCTGCTGGTGGTCGCATCAGTGGAGGATCTGGTGGTGGGGTGCTGTGGGTTCCTGCTGACGGCCTTTGGGGCACTACACCCTTAAGCCTGTTTCTGTCGGCGGGATCGTTCGGATCGCGCTCGGCGGGCGTTGGTGCAGTCCTCCACCGAAATAGGCTGAACTACCGCATGCGGGCCTAT
>CAIVQI010000131.1 GCA_903908015.1 uncultured Bacteroidota bacterium | reverse complement strand
TCGTTTTGGGTGAGGGTCAGAACGGTATCGATGAAATGAACCAATTTTCGCCGGAAGGCCTCTGGGTTGGCGTGTGTGGCTGAATCAAGCAGTGGACGATAGCTATCGATCTTCATATAAGGGCCCCAGTGGAGGTAGTGCCCGCGCACTTCGATGCGCTGCGCCTTTAAGTAGGCAAGCGCCTGGAGGGTGGTGGGGATGCTGCTTCTGCCCCGACCGGGCTTGGGGGTAAACCAGTGCCATTTGAGGTCATTTTCCAACACGACCTGATTGAAATTGCGCGCCACAATCTGTCGGTATTGTTGAGCATCTTGGCTGCTGTCGAGCAAATGGTGGGCAATGACGGCTGATCCGAAGGGGAAGGCATGTCTTCGCTGCTGTATTTCGATTGTTACAGGTCTTTTGCTGCTGATGTTGAGGCGCACGTCTGCCATGCGGTATTTTCGTATGCGCTCCTGGGCCGATGCTTCCCAATTGCGCGGGGCATCGGGATCGTAGGGAGTGCCAGGCGGCAACTGCGCGTGGGTGCAGGATGAAATGACAAAAAAGAGAAGGACTGAGTACTTAAAAACTAAAATGCATTTCATTGACTCGTAAATCTTGCTCAAAGCCAGTATGCACATTTAATGATATCAATTGGTTTGATTTTGTCGGGCTCGTCTTGAGCCTGACAAAGCCTCGCTTCATGCCATGTCGCCAATGCCCCTGGTAATTTGTGTAAACTATATCCAGATAGTGGAATATCCCCAAGGAAATGGCCAACAGAATGTTCGTACTGCCGCATTCTTAAGATTATTTCCTCTGTTCTTTCTTCAGAATTTTGATCTAAAATGGTACGTATAAGTTGAACGTAATCAAAATCAAGGCAGTACGGGGTCTTTTCGAGAAATGTTATGTCTTTAATGTGCGCAACACTTCTCAAAAGAAGTTGTTTACTGGCTTTGTACTTGCGCCCAACTACATAGTTGATCCAATGCAAGTGTACCAATCCTCCAATATCTCCATGTTCCGGATTATGCCTTAATCTGTAAAAAAATCGAAATATCGCCTGAATAAATTCGCTTTTGTGGGCCTTAAGCAGGCCTGTATTTGAATCAATCAGCTTTTCATCACATGATTCCAAAACACGAATGGCGAGATTTTCGTCCCATTCTGCATTTTTTTTATTTTTGGCAACATTAATTAAAATGGAAGGGATGCCCCCAATCCAATGGCTCACTCGCCATGTATGATGAGACCATTTTAATGGCCAGTTTGGAAGATTGGTTACCGGGTTCACACAATAATCGAGATTAAATTTGAGTTTGCCGTATACCATGTCTCGATAATCAAACCCTTTCAACGCCAAGAGGTTGATGGATCCTAATAAATAGGCAGTGAGGTGCGGAAGCAGGCTCCTCTTATGGTCTATGGTACCGTAGAGTGGCAGTGTAGCAACAAACTCAGCATATTCACGCACGGATTTTTCCGTGCACCAGTTGTCACTACCCATCAAAAATTTAACGTATATGTAATCTACATAATCCTGAATAGGTATTTTCGGTAAATCACGTATGGGGGTTTCCCCATTCCAAAACGACAGCAATTCGGGTTGGGTTACCCGAAGATAATGTTCTATTGTTGAAGTGAAATCTGGATATGACATATCTATGGTTGAATTCCTAAACGCGCGAGCACATCGGCAAAAACCCGATAGGCTTTTTTTCTAAGTAGTATCTGTAAAAATACTACCACCGCCATTTTTGGATTAAAACACCCAAAAAAAAGAGCGCGGAAGTAATTCCTGAATGCCTGTGACCATTTTCCATCCTCTGAAAGGTATTTGGCGATTGGCCATCCTTTTTCGGAAAGATATGCTCTTTGGGTAATTAAAGGTTTAATTCGCTCCAGCCACTCCAATCGTGCTCGGGTAAACTTGCCGCTTGAAATTCGGCCAGGCCCCGTTTTGTCATTCCAAACAGCACCAGGCTTTGGCAACATAATCAAATTCGCTCCAGCCGCAACGAGTTTTATGGCATAGTCATAATCTTGCCCAGAAGGTAGCTGCTCATCATAACGCACCATTCTGGCCAAATCTAGGGGCACCACCAATGTACTTGTTTGAACGAAGCCCCGATTGGACATCAAGTATTCTGAAATATGTTCTCCGGCCTTTAGGCCTCTGTTGGGCTTAGTAAAGCCAATTCCAGCCCCTCTATCCACATGCACTGCGGTGTAGGTACAAACCATTTTTGATGCATCACGCGTTAGATTGGCTAACGCCTGGCTAAGGTGATGGGGTAACCATACATCATCAGAATCGAGAAATGCGATAAATTGTCCCTGCGCTGCATCAATCCCAGTGTTTCGTGCGGCGGAGCCTCCCCGATTATTCTGTCGAATCAACCGAATTCGGTCGTCGGCCAATGCCTCAACACGCTCTGCGGTTTGATCGGTCGACCCGTCGTCGACCACAATAATCTCCCAATGCTCAAACTCCTGAGTTCGTACCGAATCTATGGCGGCTACAATACTGTTTTGGCGGTTGTAGGCAGGGATAACTACACTAAACATGGGATTATGTGAATTCACCTCGGTTGAATTTTGGGTTTTTGGACAGTAATACAAGAATCTCCACAATTGGTCGATCGAAACAATCAGATGCTAATATCATTGTTCATCCTACCTTTTTTGACGATTTTTGGCAGTAATAGGATGATAATTAAAAGAAACAACCAGAATGGATTATCCGTTCTAAGGTAGGTCGACTCCAAAAAGTTATGCATCATTGAAAAAACCAAATACGAAACGGCCACCAAAAAATATGCGTGCCGCATGTTCTTTTGAAACAAAAGTTTCCAAAATGCATGGCCAAAGAATGATAACACAAACAACCCGAGACCGAATAAACCCAATGATAGAGCGATGTCCAGATATCCATTGTGACCCTGGTTGTTAAGAACTACCCAGTCGGCATAAAGGGGTGCATATTCGGTTAGCTTATTTGATTCGCCCACATTCCAAACTGAACCATATCCCATTCCAAGCAACCAGTAATTGGGTAGTGCTAGGATCATGGTAAGCCAAATCATGGCCCGTCCGGTGAATGCCTCTGGATCTTCCAGTAATTTCACGAGTGACGGCAACCAGAGGCTATTGGTTATAAAAACACCCGCCAGAGCCGCAAAAATAAACAGCGCGAGACTGATCCGTTGAAATCTTGAATGCATCATGAAGTAATACAGTAAACCAGAACCAATGCTAGGCAAGAGCAACAATTGGGTGGTTTTTGAATGGCTGAACCCAATAAAAACCAGTGATCCGATCACAGCCAGCATCCAAAGTGGATTTTTGGACCGAATGTAGGCAAACACAAAAAGTAAAATGCTGATGACTTGCGCAGGTCCTGCGGTGTTTTTATGCTGAAATATGCCTTTCCAGTTCCCCACCAGCATGGGGTCGCCCTCTTCTACAAAGGTATGGCGTGCCCCCTTGAGAAGCGGAATGGACATCAGGCTAATCAACAGCAACAACAGATGGGTTCGGGCCAGCCAAAGCAGCAGTCGTTCGCCCGCCAGGTCGGTGAGCATGAAAAGGGTGGTGGTCGTTATCCATAATAGAAGTACCCTGCGGATCGCAATTCCTGGAACAACCGACCAGCCGACACTGGCGGTGGCGTAGAGCATCACCACCCACAATGCGGGATGCTTAAAGACATTCCGCACGTCTCCTTTTCGCCAGTACAGCACCACTGAACCCGACCAAAACAACAAGAACATAATCTGACGAATGGCATTGGCGCCTCCTGATTCATCCAATTCCTTTTTGGGCTCCGACACCGCGAATGGATTGAGCCCAATGTAGGTGTAGGCCAGAAACAGGCAGAGCCACAGCGCTGCGATGAATTGCTCATCAATCACCCATGTACGCCAATTCAGAGCATCGGAGTTTGGGCGGGTCGGTGCGTTCGTACTCACTGGCTTATTGACCATGGGTGGTGGCATATTCTACAATAGAACGCCCCGTCCAGGCCTCTAATTTTCCGATTTGACGGTGGAGTTTTAAGGCATAGAACGGTCG
>CAIVQI010000130.1 GCA_903908015.1 uncultured Bacteroidota bacterium | reverse complement strand
CAAATGGGGTTGTTGTCGGGGTTGGGATAGTACTGTATGTAGCCGTAATGAATATCGGGCTGGTGCGCGCGTACGCCTGTCACCACAAGCTCATCATGTTCTGCAGCATACTGAAGAGCAGGCTGAAGGTTTTCTATGAATTGCGCTGAATCCACCACGAAATGGTCGGAAGGCAGAATGAGTAAGAGGGCATCCGGATTCGTACGCAAAATCCGAATGGCGGCATGTAGCGTGGCAACCGCTGTATTCTTTCGAATGGGCTCGGAAATGATCGACGTGCGGGGGAGCTCAGGCAATTGCTGGCGGGCCAGGTTTGTCCACCCATCGAGCGTCACCAGGTGGATGCGATCGATTTTGGTGAGCATTCTGGCGTTTTGGTAAGCGGATTGCACCAAACTCATCCCCGTTCCAGCCACATCCAGGAATTGTTTGGGTAGATCCGGCGAACTGAGCGGCCACAGACGCGAACCGGAACCACCGGCCAAAATCACAGCGTGTAGGTCGTACATAGAAGTCTTTCCACCACAAAGATAGAGCAAGCGCAAGCAATTCGCCTACAATATCCCTTCCCTGAGCAAATCGTGGAGGTGAACAATCCCACAAAATACCCCATCCGAGCCCAAAACCACGATTTGGGTTATATTATTTTTTTTCATTAACTCAAGAGCATCGACGGCATAACTGCCTTTCATCAAGGTAATGGGATTGGGCGTCATCATGTCGGCGGCAGTTTGCGCTTCAGGTTGATCATAACGTTCCAGCATTCGTCGGATATCGCCATCGGTGATGACCCCAACGAGCTTCTTTGCCTGCATCACGGCAGTTACGCCCAGTCGGCTCGAGGTGATGCTGATCAGCACTTCGCGCAGTGACGCGCCACTATCCACCTGAGGTAAAGCGTTGTTGGCCATGAGGTCATCAACTCGTAAGTAGAGTTTCTTGCCCAAGGCTCCGCCTGGGTGGAAGCGTGCAAAATCGTCTCGTGTGAAGCCACGCTCCTCGATCAAACAAACAGCGAGCGCGTCGCCCATGGCCAGCTGGGCGGTGGTTGAGGTGGTGGGGGCCAGATGAAGGGGACAAGCCTCAGACGCCACTGCAGTACTCAAAAAATGGTCGGCATATGTACCCAGAACACTGTTTTTTTGTCCACTCATACCAATCAGAAGGTGTCCGGCCGACTTCAACAGGGGCAGGAGCAACTTGATTTCTGGCGTGTTACCACTCTGTGAAATGCACACAACAACATCACCCTCGCGGATCATGCCGAGGTCGCCATGTACCGCATCGGCCGCGTGCATAAACAATGCAGGCGTACCTGTTGAGTTGAAGGTGGCACTGATTTTAGCAGCGATGAGCGCGCTTTTGCCTACGCCCGTAAGCACGATTCTACCCTGACAATTCAGCATCGCCCGAACGGCTGCAACGAACTCCTCGTTTATCCCCTCCCTTAGTGCCAAAATAGCCTCTCCTTCGGCTGTAAGTGCCCTACGGGCCGAATCAATGATGTGCGTGTGTGGATTCAATTTTATGTCGTATATTCGGCTACAAATCTACTACTTTGCGAGACCAGGTCACCGATTTCGTTGATGCGCGCACCAAATTGCGCGATCTATTGCAGTCATTTTTTGGATTTTCTACTTTTAAGGGGCGACAGGAGGAAGTCATCGACAATATCTATGCGGGCAGGAACACCTTGGTGATCATGCCCACAGGCGCTGGGAAGTCACTCTGCTACCAGCTGCCCGCCATAGCCAGTGAGGGCACCGCCATTGTGGTTTCGCCTCTTATTGCATTGATGAAAAACCAAGTCGATGCCGTTCGGGCTTTTTCTGGCGTGAGTGGGGTGGCCGAATTCCTGAATTCCTCGCTCAACCGCAATGAAATTCGCAAGGTGCAAGACAACGTCATGCAGGGTGTCACTAAAATGCTCTACGTGGCCCCTGAATCACTGGCCAAACTGGAGAACATTGAGTTTCTGAAGAAGGTAAACATCAGTTTTGTGGCGGTAGATGAGGCCCACTGTATTTCCGAGTGGGGCCATGATTTTCGCCCAGAATACCGCAAAATCCGTCAAATGGTGGACATGCTCGGGCGGGTTCCCATCATAGCCCTCACAGCCACGGCGACCCCCAAGGTGCAATCCGACATCATCAAAAACTTGCAAATGCCCGAGGCAGATGTATTCTTGTCGAGTTTTAACCGTCCAAACCTCTACTACGAGATACGCCCTAAAGTGAATGCGATCAAAAGCATCATCAAGCACATTCACGAAAACCCAAACAAATCGGGCATCGTTTACACCTTGAGCCGCAAGAAAACAGAGGAGTTGGCAGAGCTCTTGGTGGCCAACGGCATCAAGGCTGCACCTTATCATGCCGGCCTCGAGTCGCATGTGCGTGTGGCCAATCAGGATGCCTTCATCATGGAGGACATTCATGTGATTGTGGCCACCATCGCCTTTGGCATGGGCATCGATAAGCCAGATGTTCGTTTTGTGATTCACTACGATATCCCAAAATCGATTGAAAGCTACTATCAGGAGACCGGTCGTGCTGGCCGCGATGGGTTGGAAGGCGTATGCATCGCCTATTATGCTGATCAGGATGTGATGAAGCTGCAGAAGTTTATGAAGGACAAACCGGTTGCTGAGAAAGAAATCGGCAACCTCCTCATCGATGAAGTGGTTTCTTTCGCCCATTCCGCTACATGCAGAAGGAAACAAATCCTACACTATTTCGGTGAGGGCTTCAACGAGTCTGATTGCAACCAAATGTGTGACTCGTGCAGGCATCCTGTGGCGCTGGTGGATGGCACAGAGGGAATGCAGACTCTGTTGACATTGGTCGCGGGGTTGGCGCGGAAGTTCGACTCTGACCACTTGCTGAACCTGATCACCGGCACGATGAGTCCGGATATCGAGGCCTATGGCCATGATCGCCACCCCCTTTGGGCAGTCGGAAGCGAACAAGCCCGTGGATTTTGGGGCGCATTATTACGCGAAGCGCTCGTGAGTCATCTGCTCATCAAGGAATTCGAGCAATTCGGTACCATTAAAATGGGTGCCGCAGGCGAAGCATTCCTACAAAAACCCTACCCCATTCGTGTTCGTCCCGACCATGATTTCAGTAAGATTTTGGCCGAGTCAGATGCGGAGACCCAGGGTACGAGCGTGCTCGACAGCCGTTTGTTTGATATGTTGCGCGACTTGCGCAAAAAAATCGCAGGTCAGAAAAACCTGCCGCCTTACGTCATTTTTCAAGACCCATCCCTGGAGGAAATGTCGACCCTCTACCCCATGAACCTACAGGAGTTGCAGTTGATCAGCGGTGTTGGGGCTGGAAAAGCCAATAAATTTGGCGCACCCTTCGTGGAGTTGATTGCCCGATACGTCGAAGAGAACGAAATCGAACGGCCGAGTGACTATACCATAAAATCGACGACCAGTAAATCGGCCGTAAAAGTATTCCTCATTTCTGGCATTGACCGAAAAATCCCATTGCGGGATCTGGGTAAAAGCAAAAACCTGAGTTTCGAAGAGGTGTTGGTAGAGATTCGTAGCATCATCGACTCGGGCACCCGCCTGAATATCGACTACCAGCTTCGTGAAACTATGGACGAGGAGTCGATACAGGAATTGTACGACTACTTCCTTGGGATGCAGAACGATGATTTAGCCCAAGCCATTCGGGATATGGGGGATGTCTTCTCGGAAGACGAAATCAGGCTTGTACACATCAAATTCTTGAGCGAACAAGGCAATTGATCGTTGTCATTTAGTTTTGACCCATCACCCAAGGGCGTTCTATCGCTGTCGTTCTCGTATTGCCGCCAAATTCGTGAGCATCTCATCCACTAATGCGCTCAGATCAAAGTGGTGGTTCCATCCCCAATCATCGCGCGCCACCTGATCATCTATTACTGCCGGCCAGGTGTCGGCGATGGCCTGGCGAAAATCAACGCGGTAATCAATTTGGAAATGAGGAAGACGTCTTTGTATGGCCTCGGCTAATTCCAAAGGCGTGAAACTCATAGCGGTGATGTTGTATGAGGTACGAACACTCAGCCGCTCCCCATCCGCTTGCATTAACTCCAGCGTTGCGCGCACGGCGTCGTCGATATACATCATCGGAAGGCGTGTATGCGCTTGGAGGAAGGATGTATAGGCCCCACATCGCAGCGCTTCATGAAAAATCTCGACCGCATAATCGGTGGTTCCGCCGCCGGGGGGTGTACGCCAGCTGATGATCCCTGGGTAGCGGAGCGACCGGACATCCAGACCAAAGCGCTGCACATAGTATTGGCACCACAATTCGCCCGAGAGTTTACTGATCCCATAAACAGTTCGGGGGTCCATAACGGGCCATTGAGGCACCAGGTCGCGCGGGGTGCCCGGACCAAATGCAGCGATGGAACTGGGCCAAAACACGCGCCCTACCCCATATTTGACCGAGAGTTCGAGTACGTTCAGTAGGCCCTCCATGTTGAGGCGCCAAGCCATTGCGGGGTTTTGCTCGCCCTTAGCCGACAACATCGCGGCCAGATGGTAGATTTCCTGAACCCCATGGCGCCGGATCATGTCCTCGAGCTTTGACTGATCGAGCACATCCAGTGTTTCAAAGATGGCTCCATCTGGGGCAGGTCCTTGGTGTAGGTCGCAGCAAATCAGAATTTTATCAGGTCGTTCCTTCAACAGCGTTGATGCCAGCTCTGAACCCAATTGGCCTGATGAGCCGATAATGAGGGTAACAGTATGCTCCTTTGGGTTATTGTGCATAGAATTAGGTCGGCCAAATATCCGTATTTTTAGGTCAAAATTTTGATTATGCGGTATTTCTTGTTGGCAGCATTGGCACTCCTTGTACATGCGTGCTACTATGATAATGAACAGGATCTGTATCCTGCCGGTGGAGGGGGCAGTGGATGTGATACCCTGAACCTCAGTTTTCAAACCCATGTCTTACCCATCATGAGTAATAAGTGCCAGTCGTGCCATGGTTCTGTGTCGCCAAGCGGCAATTTGAGCCTGATGACACACGCGCAGATAAAGGCAGCAGAAGTGAAAGTCCGCGACCGCATCAATCGCCCATCGGGAGACCCCCTCTTGATGCCCACTACAGGCAAGTTACCCATTTGTCAAATCCGTCAACTTGAATTGTGGTACAACCAAGGCGCCCCCAACAACTGAATCTGATGAACAAAATCCGCTTGACCCTCATCGCCTGCTGCCTTTTTTTCATGAATCAAACCATGGTTCTTGCGCAAAAGGAAAACGATCTCGACGCATTGTTGGCGGATCCGACAGCAGAGCACAGCAAAGAATTTGTGTCTTATACCTTTAAATCTACCCGGATCATTAACGCCCATTCGGTCGAACAAACCCCTGCTGGGGTGATGGACATGCGTATTTTACACCGATTTGGCAGTATTTCGGGAGGGGCGTACCAGTTGTTTGGCCTCGACCAGGCCAGTATGCGGATGGGCCTCGATTATGGGATTACACCCTGGATGCAAGTGGGAATCGGACGGAGTACGACGGGCAAAGAACTCGATGGTGTGCTGAAGCTTCGACTGCTTCGACAGGTCGCGCAAGGCTCTGGGTCACCCATCACCCTAACCTATGCCGTTGGGTCGACTCTATCCACTTTGTCTTGGCCCGAACCTGAGCGGGGCAATTACTTTTCGTCGCGGATGGCTTATTACCACCAGATACTGATGGGCAAGAAGTTGAACGAAACCTTGAGCCTTCAACTGACGCCGAGCCTCGTACACCGGAACCTGGTGGCGACCCGCTCCGAGCCCAATGACATTGTCGCACTTGGTGTGGGCGGCCGCATCAAAACCAACGCCAGAATGGCACTGACTTTCGACTATTTCTTGGTTCCAGGAAAACAGCTGGTCGAACATAACAACAGTTTATCGCTCGGCGTGGACATTGAAACTGGTGGTCATGTCTTCCAACTGCATATTTCTAACAGCAGGGGGTTGAATGAACGACAGTTTATCAGTGGCACGAATGGTCGCTGGGATCAAGGCGATTTGTTTTTCGGTTTTAACCTATCAAGGGTTTTCACGCTGCGCGCACCGAAAATGCCTGCACCCGATGGGGGCTGGTAATCAGGCTTTGTTCTTCTCGAAAAGGGATTTTTTTCTTATTTTGGCACATTATTTGCACTCCATAACTGGTTGACCATTTTAAATCCGACGATATGCGCATTAAATTACTTGTTGCCAGTTTGTTCACTTTTCTTCTGATCCTCAGCTGGGAAATTCACCACAATGTTGCGATCACCAATCCAACGGGGGCACCCGCAGGATTCACGGGTTCGCCCTCCGACGGCAATTCATGTGCAGTATCTGGTTGCCATGGGGCAACGGCTCAATCGGGTTCTAATGGACTCTTCTCACTCAATGCCGCCAACAATCAATACGTGCCTGGTCGTGAATATGTGGTGACAGTGAATATTGATGGCTCAGGACGCAAAGGTTTTCAAATCTCTCCCCAGAATGCCGCAACTGGCGCATTGATGGGTACATTAATCAATACAACGACATCAGGAGCATCTGGCACACAAATCGTTGGCAGCGGAAAATACGTGACCCACATTCAAGGTCCAACGGCCAACCCGAGCACATGGTCCTTCAAATGGATTGCCCCGGCCGTGGGAAGCGGTCCTGTTACTTTGTACGGGGCTTTTGTCAATGGGCGCAACACAGGTCTTCGTTTGCAACAGATCACCCTCACCGAAGGGTCTAGCGCATCTGTTCAAGACAACAGCCGTATTCGTCAGTTCAGGGTCTACCCCAATCCGTTGATCGGGGAAAAATTTCAAATTTCTTTTCAATTGGAGCGTCGTGAGTCGGTACGCATCGAAATTTTTGACATTACGGGACGTAAAATTCGTGAGGTTTGTCAGGAGTTGATGGAACCCGGACAACAGCAATTTGTTGTGGAAACGAGGCAGTCTTTTGCCCCCGGACTTTATTTCGTTCAAATTGAGGCTGGTAAATCGCGGAGTACCCAAAAGCTATTGATCCGCTAATACCTCAACTTTCCTCCCTCGGAATTCTTCAGCAAACGCGAAGCGGGTATCACGCTAACGGCTTTTGCGCTCCTACCTCTGCCATAAAATCCCCAGTTATCCTAGGATAATCGTCAACTCCCTCTCCACTTGTTTGCGTAAGGAGTCGGACAAATGGAGTTTGTCCAAGGCAGAAACTTGTTTGCCCAATTGATGGCAGGTTACCATTCCATTTTCTATTAATCTTGCCTTTTGATGCCTGTTCAAGTAATGCAGTAGTGTAATTGGGTAGATATCCAGTCGATCCAGTTCTGTTTTGAGTCCACCTCCCTCGGGATATTCCCATCCCAATAGTTTTAACCGGCACATTTTGCATACTCAATGCTGTCTGAGGAGAACCTCATATTGGTGACCAGCCATCCAGAAGATTCCGCACCTGAGGGATCATGCCTCGAAATGACGTCCAACATACGAGCGTGGACGTACAAGGGTGTTTGGATGCTCAGTACCTTGATGCGATTTGTGCTGTACTTACATTCCATATAGCGGATATCGCCCATACGTCGCGCTATTACATCAATTTCATGCTGTATGCAGCGCCCACCCACAAATTGT
>CAIVQI010000129.1 GCA_903908015.1 uncultured Bacteroidota bacterium | reverse complement strand
GTTCGGGCGCGACCAGCTTGCATGAATTGCAGCAGGGCCATCTGCGCGGTAGCATCCTGCATGGCAACCCGGTCCGGTGCAAAGTCAACATAGGTAACCCCCCGATCGGGCTTCAATGATTCCTGACCTGTCCACAGATGTGCATACAGAATTTTCTCAGTGAGTGTGAGTGGTCGGCCCAACAAGGCTCTGGCTTCGGGTACGCGGATTGACAAGCGCTTGTAGGTTTCTTCAATTAATTCCAGGTCGAAAAGCATGGGTTCGGGTTTAGGGGGTATTGGAAAGTCAGTAAATCTCAATTCAATAGATCGAATAGACCTATTGAAACAAAATGCAAAAATAGTCAAATAAATGCTCAAAAGCCACAAAAAAGCGCTTGTGAGTACGTATTTTTACCCAGTGAAACCGGGAGTTAAAGACCTGTTTGGGATGGCATTGGCCTCCGTGCTGCAACAGCGATTGCGGGCTGGTCTCACGGCGCTCATCATTGCCATCGGAATTTCGGCCCTGGTGGGGATCCTCACCTCGATCGATGCGTTGGAAAAGTCGCTCACGGATACATTCACCAGTATGGGAGCGAATACCTTTACCATTCGAAATCGATCAGGACAAATGGGATTTGGCGCCCGTCGCAAACGCATCGAGCGTCGCTTTATTTCTTACGGCGAAGCTGTTCGGTTTCAGCAACAATTCCAATTTCCATCCCGTGTTTCCGTCACCTGCCTCGTAGGGATGGCCACCACAATCACCCACAAAAACATCAAGACCAACCCCAACATCACCCTTTTTGCCTCCGACCCAAACTATTTGTCGACAGCGGCATTGTCGCTGGCGCAGGGACGTAATTTCACACAAACAGAAATGGACAATGCCTCAGGGGTCGTTCTTCTGGGCCATGAAGTGGCGAAAAAATTGTTCGAATCGGGCAGGGCAATCGGTCAATCTGTAAAAGTTTCCGGGGTAAGGGTACTTGTGGTGGGTGTGCTCGAAGAAAAAGGTTCGGGATTTTCGCAAAACGGTGACCGAAGTGTGGTGGTTCCCGTGACCTTCGCTCGGCGCATGTTTCCCGACAGCGACCGCTCACATACGGTTTCAGTCCTCACTGTACGGCCCGATCAATTAACGGAAGCGATTGCAGAAGCGGAAACGCTGTTTAGAAATATTCGTCGACTTGGTCCTGCGGCGCCGGATAATTTCGAGATTCAAAAGGCCGATAGCTTCGCCGCCAGCTTGATCGACAACCTGGCCTTTATCGGTTTGGCAGCACGCCTCATTGGGATCATCACGCTGATGGGCGCGGCCATTAGCCTTATGAACATCATGCTGGTATCTGTTACCGAACGCACCCGTGAAATTGGCACCCGTAAAGCCCTCGGTGCGACCCAAAAACTGATTCGGTGGCAATTCCTTTTAGAAGCCTTATTGATTGGACAAATCGGCGGGGTTGTGGGTGTCTTGTTGGGTATGGCGGTGGGCAATGCAGTAGCTATGGTGGTGGGCGTCGGTTTCATCATACCATGGGAATGGATGGGTGCTGGGATCGTACTTTGTTTGGCGGTTGGGCTATTGTCTGGCTTTTACCCAGCAGCTAAAGCCGCGCGTTTGGATCCTATAGAGGCCTTGAGATATGAATGAATTTATCGTATATTTGCACCCTTGATGGTCGGATGGCCGAGTGGCTAGGCAGAGCTCTGCAAAAGCTCCTACAGCGGTTCGAATCCGCTTCCGACCTCATCAGTACATGCCCAGGTGGCGGAATTGGTAGACGCGCTGGTCTCAAACACCTGTGAGATAACACTCGTATCGGTTCGACTCCGATCCTGGGCACAAAAAAAATCCTGTCGTTGGACAGGATTTTTTATTTCAAACCAATACTAAAGTCAGAACGTCTTATTGACCCGCCGGCGCGAGGTCAATCGACAAGTTCACTTGTGCCACTTTAGCCAGTTTATCTTCAACCATTTTGGGGATGTTGATCCCATAATCGGCCAATGCCACCCCAAAATCAGAACGCAGAAGAATTTTACCTTCCTTCACTTCCAGGGTGCCCCGTTCACGAATGTCGCGTGTTACCCCATGCAAGGTCATTTTTCCGCTTACCATCACCGGTTGAACGCCCGGTTTTTGAAGAATCGCACCACTATAACCTTCTATTTTACCCTTCAGTTCGGCTGTTGGAAATTTGTGAGATTCCATGTAATTCTCATTAAAGTGCTCCTGCATCAGCGCTTTTTTAAACACAAATGATTTGATGGGTATTTTAAACAAGATGTCACCTGTGCCTGCATCAAATACACAACCGCCTTGGTTGTTGACCGCTTTAATGTCGTCTTTGATGGGACCCTCTGCCTCAAATCGGATCAAACCATTGCGCGTCATATACTTGGACTGAGCATGAACGGATATGGAACCCATCAGGAGGATGACCCCAAGGGCGGAGAATAATGCTATGCGCAAAGAAGGATTTTTCATGGATTTCGGTTTTTTGAGTTAAATTGTTACTTGATTATTTGGATTGGGATACCATCACACAACGGGTCATGTTCACGTCAAGGGTAACCGCTGAAAATTCACCCCGAATCACAAGGGTGTCGCTGCCCTGCGACGGAGCGGTTTCTCCCGGCTCCATGGAGCAATTGACCCCCATAAACGCGTCGCCCGATTCGAGTATGACACTCATTCCCCCTAGGGAATCGCGCAGCACCTCGCGAACGACTCCTTTCGCCTCCACAATGCGCCCCAGATATTTTTGGTTGGCTGCTTGTTCATTGATTTTAAACTCCTCGACCCATTCATGAGCCAAAACGCGGTAATCTGCTTTTTGGCCATTCATGGGATCATTGGTCCGCCACAAATAGCGATAAACACCAAAACCCGCGATCACCAACAGAATGATGGCGAGAATCAACCGAAGAAAATTTTTCATAATTGGAAAGGTCAATGCTTGTAGCGTAATTAAGGCAGATTCGGATTACACGCATTATTTGGGGC
>CAIVQI010000128.1 GCA_903908015.1 uncultured Bacteroidota bacterium | reverse complement strand
CGTACCTACCGGAATCGTCATCCATTCATCGACAGGACCATCAAAATTATCCAGATAACCTACTGTACGGAGTGGAACGCCATACATCTGCACCGACAGCGTGTCGTTGGTCAAATTCTCATCATTGGGAAACAATGAATAAATACGCACCGTGAACCATCCCTCAGGTACACTTGGAATGGTATCGAGTCGGAATGCGGTGGTGAAAGACGGACCAAATGCATTCGGATTAATTCGTGTGTTGATGTATGTAGTGTCGCGGTAGGTACCAAGCTCCACGACAACGGGTATGATGGTGTCAATTACAGAGCGCCCAAAATTTCTAAAACGCGAGAACAACACCAGGTTATCACCCGCAATCCGCTGGAAGTTGTTGTTGGCGATCGAAACGGGGAGATTCGCAGAATTTGAAGCAATGGAGGTGACTGCCAGGTCAACCAAGGGCGGGAAGGTGATGCTGATGTCGTCGATGGCCACCCCATTGGCCTGGGCCGTAGCATTAGAACGAAACACAAAACGAAACTTCACCTTGTCATTCGGGATCGGACGGTTCGTGCCTTGTAGATTGCTTTCGCTCAACCGACGTTCGGAACGCACCCAACCATTAGAACTACCGGCCCATGCACCACCGGTTGCGCCTGTTAGGCCAGCAACATCCGCCACACTGTACCAGTTGGTCTGGTTGGTATCGGTGGCAGAGGAATTGCCAAGTTTTGTCCATGTAGGCGGCACACTATTGGGGTTGATCGTATATTCAATCCAAAACCCATCTCCAGCGCCAATCTCCCGCCGCTGCCAGAACGACAAAATCATGTTTTGCGCTTGCGCAAACGTAAAAACGGGCGACTCCAGAACATACCAGGAATTGGCCGGATAGTCGGCATTCAAAGCACCAGTCACCCACGCATTCGGGGTGGAACGAGCGGAATTGATGATGCTTTTGGCAGGGGTTCCCCGGTTCCATCCACCCAAAGTGAGTGCTGGGTTCGTTACTGAGCCACTGGCGATGTAGCCCGTCCACAGATCACTTACATCAAAATTGTCGGCATATGGCAGCGTGGTAGGGCCTAGTGTGATAAAGAAACGGGGGGATGTAGCTGAAGGCGAGATGGTGAAGTTGTTGCGGACAGAAGCATCTTGCACGCGCGCATAATAGAATACCGTATCCAAGTTGGTGACGGTTGGACTAATCGTTCCTTGCCAGTTACAATAGGCGTTGGCCACCGTATTGCGGGTCATTCCTGCTTGCAACCATGGTCCTTGGTTAACCTTGTAAAACAAAATGGCTGTATCGATGCCTGAACCATCGAGTGCCTTCAGACCGATGGTGAACGGGCCGTAGGAAAAAATAGAGCCCAAAAACACATCACATTGATTGGAGGACTGAGGCCATGTGACATCGGGAGGACCTGAGGCAATAAACAGCCAGGCAGTATCGGGCGATAGGTTACGGATGGGAAGAAACGCCCGAAAACGACGAGGCGAGTTATCAACAGCCTCCAAGTAATAGCGTACCGTATCTCCATCGATTGTTCGTATGGTGTCTCGGAAATTATTACTGCCCACGGAGAGCATTCTCGTTTTAATCCATGGCCCTTGATTGATCCGGTAGTTCAAAATGGCTGAATCAATACCTGAAGCATCGGTGAAATTGGCTGTGATGGCAAAAGGACCTGGCGAAAACTGCTGCCCTTGAATGGCTGTATGACTGCCGATGGTCGGAAAAAAGGAGGCTAAATAGGTGATGAAACTGTCGCCCGGGTTCACCTGATTGGGGAAATATTTTATGTTTCCTGATGGCGATGAATCCTTAGCGCGTATAAAATATCGAACTGTATCTCCATCTGCCACCCTGCTCGTGTCCAACGCACGGGTCCAGTTGAGGGTAGTTCCTGTTCGGTTCATCACCAACGAATCGAGCGAACCTGAGTTTCTCTTGTAGAACAACCACACATCTGCAATTCCTGTTGAATCGCATCCAAAACTATCACGAACCGTGGCCGTGATGGTTTGTGCGATGTTGAATTGTAATCCCGTAATCGGCGTATGGGTAATCAACGGTGGAATTAACTCAGAAAATGCCGAGGTCACTAAAATGCTGTCGAGTAACCAGCCATATGCAGCGCTGGGAGACCCCATGGCATTGTTGTTCCGATCCGACATAAAGAAACGCAACATGACGTTGGACTGATTGCCCACAGCGAGCGAAATATCAAACCGCTCATTTTTCCACCATGTAGCGTTATTCTGGGGAATCGCGCCCGTATTCGCCAATTGCCATTCTACCGGATAAGCCTGCTGGGTAAACTTATTGGCGGTTCGGAAATAAGACGAAGCACCGAAGTAGCGGCAAGTTTGGCCTGTAAGGTTTGTCCAAGTTGTTCCGTTATTGAGGGAGTATTGAATCACCGCAGAGTCAATTTGCTCTATTTTGGCAATGTGCGCAAAGTCAAGCCAGACCTTAAATTGCCCGAGGGTGGAAAACGTACTGGTGGTGAGTGTGCTGCTTTGGCCTACCCCCATACGCCCCCGAACAGATTGACCTGCATTTGTGGGAAATGACAAAGAGGTTTCAACGGTAAAACCCGGATTTCCTACTGGAGTGGTGAGATTAAACGGATTGGGATTCTCAAATGAGGTAAAATATCGAAGCGTTACACCCGGGGGCAAATTGATGGGCTGAGCGACGGCTCTAAGGGCCGAAATGGCCACCAATGAAGCTATTATGGTGAATCGTAGAAGTTGTTTCATCCGTTTTTATAAATCGAGGGCACAAAATAACTTTTTTTGAGCAAAAATCAGTAATCGAGTAGGGCTTTTAATTTGAATTTAAAGCGATCTACCCCGAGGAATTGTTGTTCCAAACTGAGCGCAAAAGGAACTGGCGTGTCCATGGCGCCGTGGCGCATCACCGGCGCATCTAAGTAGCGAAAAGCCTGTTCCGCGATTACTGCAGCGATCTCTCCGCCAATCCCTCCCGTCAGGCAGTCTTCATGTACTACAATAACACGCCCCGTCTTCCGCACCGAGTTGAGCACTGTGTGCTGATCCCAAGGCAAGAGGGTACGCAAATCAACCAATTCAACATCGCAGCCCAGTTCCTTGATGGCTTCAAGGGCCCAATGAACCCCCATTCCGTAGGTAACGATGGTTGCATCCGCTCCCGTTCGCACCACGCGAGCCTTCCCAACGGGAATGGTATAATATTCTTCAGGTACCGGACCGGAAATGGAACGATAGAGCGCTTTATGCTCAAAAAACAAATAAGGATTGGGGTCCTCAAACGCCGTCAGCAATAATCCTTTGGCGTCTGCGGGTGTGGAGGGATACACTATTTTTAGTCCGGGTGTATGAAAAAACCAGGCTTCATTCGACTGCGAATGAAACGGACCAGCACCAACGCCGGCGCCGGTTGGCATCCTCACCACAACATCCGCGTTTTGTCCCCATCGATAGTGAATTTTCGCCAGATTATTCACAATCTGGTTGAAACCTGCCGTAACGAAATCCGCAAATTGCATCTCTACCATGGCTTTCTTACCTGCAATAGAGAGACCCAAGGCCGCACCAATGATCGCCGATTCGCAAAGTGGCGTATTGCGTACGCGATCCGGTCCAAAGCGATCCAATAATCCCTCGGTCACCTTAAACACACCGCCGTAACCCGCTATGTCTTGTCCCATCAACACCAATCCATCATGCCGTTTCATCGCCTCGCCCAACCCCTCCTGAACAGCATCCACAAACCTTAATTCCCGCGTTGTTGATGGCGCCTCCTCTGTTCCATGATCGTTGAATGGGGCATAAACGGCAGCGTATTCTGTATCCCAATTCGGCTGAACCTCGGGCTCTGCAAATACCTTTTTCAAGGCCTTATCAATTTCCGACTGATGACGGCTCCTGAATTCATCGCGTATTCCCACACTTAAGATTCCTTGCTCCATCAAATACGCTTCATATCGTTCCACCGGGTCGCGTTTGGCCCAAGTTTCTATAAGTTCCCTGGGCACATACTTGACGCCTGAAGCCTCTTCATGTCCACGCATTCGGAAGGTCATGCATTCCAAAAGCACTGGGCGCGGCTTCTGGCGCATCGATTCGGCGAGCTCCTTCACCGTTCGGTGAACCTCGAGCACGTTATTGCCATCGACCTGCAGCGCTTCCATTCCGTAGCCAATGCCTTTATCAACGAAACTTTTGCAACGAAACTGATCAGAAGATGGGGTCGACAGCCCATATCCATTGTTTTCAATGAGAAAAATGACGGGTAATTCCCAAACAGCAGCGACATTCAAGGCTTCATGGAAATCACCCTCTGATGTTCCGCCATCGCCGGTGAATGCCAAAGAAACTTTGGGTTGCTTGTCCAATTTCGCTGCCAAAGCCGTTCCACTGGCCAAAGCCAATTGCGGGCCCAAATGGGAGATCATGCCCACAATGTGATGGGCCTGGCTTCCAAAATGAAACGACCGCTCCCTACCCCTACTAAATCCCGATTCTTTTCCTTGGAGCTGGGCAAACAAGGTGTCGAGCGGCATCTGTCGCGATGTAAAAACGCCCAAATTCCGGTGCAAGGGCATGATATATTCGTTGGGATGCAATGCTAAAGTGGCCCCTACGGCGATGGCCTCCTGTCCGATTCCGGAAAACCACTTACTCACTTTACCTTGACGCAAGAGCACGAGCATTTTCTCCTCGATCATGCGCGGCAGCAGAATCGCAGAATAGAGCCTCAATAATTCTTCTGTACTAAAATCTTTTTTATCGAATTTCATTGAATTAAGATTTTTTTTGTCCCATCGCCCGCCGCCTCGAGAAAGACTTCTCAGCGGGCGGCCACAACTCTGGAGTTCCTGGCATTTGGCAGCGCAGCATCGATGGCGCCTTTTGGTCAAACCCAAACATCCCTAACCAACCTTCGCCCAGCATGGCTTTCCTCCATGTTTGCCAGTCTTTCAATTCTGCATCATGTTCCCCGCGGGCAGCTAGTTGTACTTGCTTCCATGCCATCATTCGATGAATAGGGATGCCGACCGGACAAACCACACTGCATGCACCACAACGTGTACAAGGATAATGCGCGGCCTCGTCTGGCGTGCCAACCACAAACCCAGACCGAACACCCTCACGCGGACCCATCTCCCCGGTTCGGGTTGGGCAAACCCCACTGCACCG
>CAIVQI010000127.1 GCA_903908015.1 uncultured Bacteroidota bacterium | reverse complement strand
GTATTCGATGAGCGATTGCTGGCGCCCACCGCTTGGGGATTTGCCCGCATTGGTCGGCGGCGTTTGTCTTGGTTGATGTCCAGCATTCAAAAACTCCACCTCCGATTACAACAATTCGGACATACCCTATACATCGCGTTTGGCAATCCGGTGAGTATTCTGTCGAAGAGACTCGCCGCAGGTGGGGTCAGCCATGTTTTTTTTAACGATGAGCCCGGTTTTGAGGAGCAACATGATGCCAACCAACTCAAAGCTTTGGCGTCGTCATGGGGCATTCCCTGCAGTGTTTTTTCAGGAGGGGATTTGTTTTCCTTTTCGGAGGTTTCGCATTTATTTGCTCATAAAGGTCAGGGGTTCACGCCTTTTCGTCAGAAATTGGAACAGGCTGGTCTCGTTCCGACGGACCCACTTTCAGTGCCTGATTTGAACCTGTGCGGCTCATCGTTTTCTGAAAGAATACATGGTCGGGAGGGTTTTTTGGTTGATGTCGAAAGGTGGCAGACGCACAGGAAACTAAGCTTTGATTTTGAAATATATCGGGATTTACCCATAGACCCAAGGTGTGATTTCTCACCCGAACCTGGCGAAGTTGGGGGCTTGAATCGCCTGCAAGATTATTTGTTTGGCCGTAGGTGCATACAGACCTATAAAGATACCCGAAACGGCATGTTGGGCAGTGTGTTTTCTACCCGTTTTTCACCCTGGATGGCTGTGGGGAGCTTATCGACCCGCATGGTGTGGACCGAAAGTATTCGTTTCGAAGAAACTTACGGGCGCAATGATGGGAGTGCGTGGTTGCGGTTTGAGTTGCTGTGGCGGGAATATTTTCGTCAGCTTTCCCGACATTGGGGGCGCCGAATGTTTTTGCCGGGGGGCGCAACTTCAGCCCCATTTCCTTGGACCGGCCGCGCAGGTAGTCCATTTGAGCAGTGGTGTCGCGGCAAAACCGGGCATCAGTTCATCGATGCGCACATGAACGAGCTTCTTTCCACTGGATGGATGAGCAATCGGGGGCGACAGGTGGTGGCCAGTTATTTGGTACACCAGCTGAAATGCGATTGGCGCGCAGGTGCTGCCTGGTTCGAACATCAGCTGATCGACTATGATGTGGCGAGCAACTACGGCAATTGGACCTATTTAGCCGGAGTGGGCACGGATCCTCGCCACAACAGGGTGTTCAATCCGGATCTTCAGGCTGACAGATATGACCCACTGGGTGCATACAGACAGAAATGGTCGGAGTAGCCGGCAGAGCATGAGCCCCTGCATCAGCCTAGCGTCCTGATTTTCTTCGCTGGCGTTCCGCAGCGAGGAGCGCCAACTCCCGCGACATTTGTCCGGCTATACTCGTGTTTTCCCGAGCGCGGCGCACCAAATAGGGCAAAACCGCCGAAACCGGCCCATAGGGGAGGTACTTCGCCACCCGGTATCCGGCGTGGGCGAGGTTAAAGCTGATGTGATCGCTCATTCCCTTGAGTTGCGCCGACCAAATCCTCGTGTCACCTGGTGCTATGTCCAACGCGCGCATTCTGTTGATCATTTTCAGGTTACTTTCTTCATTGTGACTTCCGCAACACAGGGCCATATGCTCGATGTGGTCCAGGCAGAAGCACACCGCCTCATCGAAATCCCGGTCAGTCGCGGCCTTATCGGGCTGAATGGGGCTTGGGTAGTTGCGCGCAACCGCCCGTTCCCGCTCTTTTTCCATGTATGCCCCCCGCACCAGCTTTACGGCAAAATAGCAGCCTGCCATCCGCATCTGAACATATGTGCTTTTGAGGTAGGCCAAGCGGTCGTGCCGGTACAATTGCACGGTTTGGTATACCAGGGGCTTTACTCGGTTGAACTCCAATACCAAATCATGCACCAATGAGTCGATGGCGTCCTGGATCCAGCTCTCCTCCGCATCCACCAGAATGGCCTGATCAGCATCAGCCGCGGCCTGAACGATACGGCGTACGCGCAATTGAACCAGATCCCATTCAGGTAATTCATTTTTGTGGGCAGCAGGCAACGCACCAACACGTTCCAGTAAACCTACCGGAGCCACGCCACTGATTTTAAACACAGCAAAAGGGATGCGTTCGTCGCCCCGTGCCTTTTGGATGGTTTTGATGATTTCTTCTGCGCAGGCGTCAAAGGCTGCGTGATCCTCTACACCCTCAACAGAATAATCGAGTATGGTGCCCACTCCACCTTGGGCCAACTGCTCCACAGCAGCGTCACATCCATCGATGGTCTCTCCTCCACAGAATTGTTGGTAGACTGTCTTTCGTATGGCCCATTGCACAGGGAGTCCGATTCGAATGGACCATTGAGCAAGCCGGCTCCCCCATTCCACCAGCCAGGGTTGGCCCATGAGGCGAAACAACCAGTACGAGGCGCGAAGCTCGGCGTTCGAGAAACGGGCGAAGGCGATTTGGGTATTGTTCAGGTCAGGCAAGGGCTCGTGTTGCATGCGCAGGAATTTGGTTTCGCAAAGATACGGCAAGGGTGGAATGGTTGCGGGAATTCGCCAGGTGCCTAGTCGATGGCCCCGGTGAGCCGGAGATAATCGCGCACCACCAGGCAGAAATCGGCCCGTTCCTGTTCCGTCACCAGCAGATTCACCGCCCCCGCCCCGGGTGGGAGCCCCCGGATTTTTTCCTCGCGTTCCGCCGCCTGGTAAACCCGCGCCAACACCTGGTGGTGGTGCTGGGGTGGGTCGGTGGAATTCAGGGTCAGGGTATCGTATCCGGTAGAATCGGGTCCACGCTCCAGGAGCAAGCGGAAACTACCGGGCCGCCGCCCATCGGCCAATCGGAGTTCGGCCAGAAAAACGGCCCGATCCTGCCGGATGTTGAGCACCAACAATGGTTGCAACTGGGCCTCGGCGGGCCTGGGTTGGTATTTTTTCCACCGATAGACCTCGAGGGGAGGCAGCGTATCCAGAAGTTGTTGGTAGTAATAACTCCTTGTGTTGCGGAAGAACAACAGACTGGAAGCGCGATAGGTGAATTCGGGTTGTTCAAATACCGCAGCCGTGAGTTGGGGGCGAGGGTTGTCGCAATGATTCAGAGTAAGCAACAGGCAAACACTGAGTTGAAGCAAGGGGGTGCGCATACCTGGGGTGAACAACTGCGCAACCGCGTTGTTTGCGCGAACATCGTTTTCCGACGATTTGGTGATTTGTTATCAGGAGTGAAGGTGAACAAAGAATTGAAAAGGGGAAAACAGAGAAATAATATTTCGCATTTGGTAGATTGGTTTTTTTTCTTCATGTTTGAAGAGTAGAAATAATTCTAACCAAAACAAAAAAATATTTTAACCCAAGAAATCTTTTTATGAAAAACGTGTATTTACTTTTAATGGTGGTGGTTGCGTTGATGTGGGGCGTTGAATTGCGCGCCCAGGGTGTGAACGGGACGAACTCAAATGGGAATGTTTCGTGCATTCCTGCTGTGAGCACGACGGCGGCCGGATCGATAGCCACGGATAGTGTGGTCATTGGGGGAGACATCATGCACGACGGGGGTTCAGCGATTGTATTGCGGGGTGTGTGCTATTCC
>CAIVQI010000126.1 GCA_903908015.1 uncultured Bacteroidota bacterium | reverse complement strand
CGCGAAAACTACCGCCGCCTCGACCTTAAGTCACTCGATAGCGTTGAGCCCTTCACCGCGCGCGATATCCTTACAGCAATCACCGAGCACAGGTCATTTCAGGTCAAGATTCCCTTGCGGTTGACTGAACCGGCGGATGAACGCCTATCGGAACTCATTTCGGAAGACAGCCGACAACTCGATCAGCTCCTTCGCAATTTATACCTGCAAAATGAGGAAATCCGAACAGAAAAAGGCCGGGATGCCTTATACCTCGCATTTCCCATACTGCAGCATCGGCACCCCACACAGCCCGAACTCCATTTCACAGCCCCTCTGCTGTTTTGGAAAGTCAACCTCACCCCATCGCCCCACTACGACCATTGGTTGATTGAACGCAAAGAAGACGACCCCATCCGACTCAACTTTGTTCTACGCAACTGGCTAATTGAAAATCAACTACAAATACCCCCCGAACCCACCGAAGAGGAACTCGACGAGGGAATGTTCGGTATGGAATCCATCGAAAAATACCTGAACCACCTATCAGAGATCTT
The DNA here is from genome assembly GCA_903908015.1 of uncultured Bacteroidota bacterium. GTDB lineage: Bacteria > Bacteroidota > Bacteroidia > UBA7662 > UBA7662 > F1-60-MAGs140. Next base: position 3,758 of record CAIVQI010000126.1, on the reverse strand, counting down.
CAATCTTTCTGAAAACTGGAAAGAGCGCCTTTGGAACACCCGAACGCTGGGCCCCGACGCTTTGCCACAACCCATCAATGAAAAAACCACTCCAAAAGGATTTTATTTACACACATCCGCCGTTTTGGGCATTTTCCAGGCATACCGAGAGGCCATTATTCAAGATCTCAGTACCTACCGCGAGCAAAATATTCTCCCCGATCTCAAGCAAGACCCACAACCTCTTTATCGTTCATTCCCCTTTCCCGGACTGCCGCTCGACACTACCCAATTTCACGCCCATCAGGCAGTGGGTAGGGGTGGTCACGCCGTTATCCACGGCCCACCGGGAACAGGAAAAAGCACCATACTCACAGCCCTCATCACCACAGCCTTGGCCAACCAAAAGAAAATTCTAATGGTATGTGAGAAAAAGGCTGCACTCGATGTCATCGCCCACCGACTCACCGAGATGGGGTTAGAAGCCACCTTCGCCCAAGTTCAGGACGCCTCTACCGACCGCCGCGCCATTGTCAGCAAAGCCCGCAACCTACAGGAAAGCCTTCCCACTTTACCGGTTTCCGAAAAAATATGGGATGCCGTTCTTATGGCGCAATGGCAGCAATTATGCGAAAAATGGAATCAGTATTTGTCGGCCCTCAATCAACCCCTTTGGAACCAACACAATCTTGAGGACCTGCTTCTGCAATGGGTAGAGAGCAACGCGCCAATCAAGGGTGACCTTGAAGCTCCCCAGACATCCTTCCGACGGCATGATACCGATCCATACCTCAATGGATGGAAAAAGGCCATGGACAACCCCGAAACGCTTGAGCATTGGCTCAATCATTTTCATGGCGACCGCCCAATGACCCTACATTTATTCGAATTCTTGGCCAAAAATACCGTTTCACCGAACATTTTACAGGACGCTGGCACCTTCAAAAACTACATATCGGAGCAGCAAACCACTGCGCAACAAAAAACAACAGAATGGGGCCGACTGCTCGAGGTAGCCGAAGAGTTATCGCAACATCAGGCCAGCCATGAAATCAGAATGACCCGTTCATGGATGTACAGAACCATTTTCAGGATTTTTTCACCCTCTTATCGCAAATATCTTGCCTGCATGGGTCGACTAAAATGGTATATGAGTGTACTTCAACCGGCGCCCGCCCCACCTCGTATACATTTGTCCGACTTCCGCAACGAGGTGGCGCAAATTGTGCATCAATTACAAAGAAAAAGTCAGGAATGGGACAAACTAAACGCTCCTGATGAAGTGCTTCAATCGCGATTATGGCTTTATCAGCATTGGACCGCTTGGGGGCTCATGGGTGCAGAATCCCAGCTTTGCAAGTTCACCGAACACCAACCAGATGCACAGGATGGGGGAATATCCGCCCCTATTCGGTCGCAACAAAACATCCGACAATTTATCCTGAGTAACCTCATTGAGGAGCAATCCAATGTCCTCGGCCAGCTCTTCAATCCGGGCGACATACAGCAAGCCACAACCACACTTGAGGCTGCAGCCAAGGAATGCCTCGCTCGGATTGTACACCACCACCGTACAGAAGCCAAAACCGAAATCGAACGGGCAGACAAAGCCTATGGTTTTCGCCGACTTTACAACCTTCGAGGCCAGGCTGGCCAAACACGGAACTCCCTACATGTAATTGCCAGTACCGACCTGCCATTGTTCATGGCGATTTTCCCTGTGGTTCTGGCAACACCTGAAACGGCCTCCATACTATTTCATGGCGTTCGGCAAACCTTCGACCTTGTGTTGTTCGATGAGGCCTCGCAAATGCGCGTAGAAGACAGTATGGCGGCTATGATTAAGGGTAAAACGATTGTTGTGGCGGGCGATCAACACCAAATGCCTCCATCGCAGTGGTTTGAATCATCCCACTTCAACCATTTACCCGAACCGAACGCCCCTGACCCTACAGATGAGGCCCTCAACTCAGAGTCGCTGCTGGAATATTGTGTGGAACATCCTTCTTTTTCCGATAATTTCCTCTCCTACCACTACCGTTCAGAACATCCTGCCTTGATTGCATTTTCCAATGCTGCATTTTACTTCATTCTGAAGCCTTATGCCCTCCCCAATGACACCAATCCCTTCGAACTTCGCCGGGTCGATGGGCTATACACTGCACAAACCAACCTTGAAGAAGCTCGGGCAGTGGTTGATTACTTGTTGCATCTGCCTTCCAACCCCGATGGCACCTACCCTTCGGTAGGCATCGCCACCCTCAACCTTCGTCAGCGCGACACCATCATTCGGGAAATCATCCGACAAAGGCGCGAATCGGCTGAGGCGGAACTTGTGTTTTTTGCGCTTGAACAAAGCGGACTGTTTATTCGAAACCTCGAAAATATTCAGGGCGACGAGCGCGACATCATTGTATTAAGTACCACTTTTGGGCGCAACGAATCGGGGGCATTTCATCATCATTTCGGCAAACTTGGCACCCGGCAGGGCTACCGCCTGTTGAATGTGCTCATCACCCGTGCCCGCTGTCGCTATGTCGTATTCACCTCCATTCCCCCGGAAGAAATTCGTTCGTACTCAGACCTTCTGGAAAGTCGTTCCGAAAATTGGGGCTATGGCCTGTTTTATGCCTGGCTCGCCTTTGTGGATGAAGTGAGTCGGGGCCAATCGTTCGTCGATTCGCCGGTGTTGACTTTGCTGACCAAAAACAATGCGCGGCGTGCTGTGGAACGTGATGCAATTCATCCGCAGCTATTGAACCACCGGCAACGATTAATTAGGGCCCTTTCTGCCTTATTCGCCCCTGTATCTGCACAGCCATTAGCCCAGAGATGCGTCATAAATTCTCATAACACTTCACCTCGAGCCTCAGGGCATTCTTCAGAATCCGACTTTTCGTATCCGATGACGGGGCCATTTCCATTCGATTGGGTTACCACAGGCACATCGGATGAGCAGGTTGCAGCTTTTTTGCACTTTGGCGGTTGTTTGCCAGGCTACAACGACCTCCCGTTTCTGGTGCAACGGGCGCGCTATTTGGGTGGGCCTGCCCGCACAACTGAATATTACAGCGCTTTTATGCAATCGCAGGGCGAACTCCATATTTTGAAGACGGGTTAAAAAGTATCAGCACCTTATTCATTAGAAAAAATCCCGAAATGAACTTAGGTCTTTTTGGCTCATTCGGGGGTTGAGTTTGTATAGGTTACTTACAACAAAGTTGATTGGTGATGGGTTGGGGCTCTATCTGGTGCTCCAGCCTAATCATCTCCGTTGGCGAGGGTAGTCCTGGCCGGTTGCAATCCAGCAGAGCCTGTTTCCACTTCCCGGCGCAGGGCTAAAATAATTCTGGATTTTTCTCCAACCATTCAGGCGGCTAAGACACGGGAACTCCTGATCCAAAATGGCGTGCCGGCCACTCAGATCACCGCTGTAGGCAGGGGGGCTATTACCGATACCCGACAAACCTCCTCGGCCGTCCTGCAACAGAACCGACGGGTTGACCTGGAGTGTATTCCTCAATAATGAATTCGCTGCAAGAGACAAATTGCTGTCATCAGATGCCTTGAAAAACCCCCAATTTTAATTGGCGCACCAATTTTTCCCTACGAACAAAACCCGCGCTATTCAAACATTTTTGGGGGAAAAGATATTGATGATTTACCTTAGTCCAATTTCATATACATTGCAAGTTTTTGCAAAACACCTATGGAATTCTACCGCGCACTCTTCGAAAAACTATCGCGAGAAAACAGGAGCTCACCCTTCTTGAATTGTG
>CAIVQI010000125.1 GCA_903908015.1 uncultured Bacteroidota bacterium | reverse complement strand
TTAGAACAAAGAAGAATAGAGAATAGAAAAATAAATGCTTAAACATAAAATCAATTAGTTAAAAAAGTTTTTTATCAGCTTATTAAAATAATGCAATTTTTTATCAGTGAATGCGCTTAATGCGCCTAAACTCATCCCGCAAAATAAGTAAAAATTGGTTATTTTAATACAAAACATATCGAAAAAATTTACTCCACTGAATCATCCCCCTCCACAAAATCCATATCACGCCCCCAGGTTTCGTGCAATTGGCTGAGTGACCATAGGGCGATGCCCACACACAACAGGCCGGTGATCAGGGCTGATTCAATGCGGGGGACAATCCCCTGGAGGGTCGTATAAAGAAAGGTGATGGGCAATACCGAACCCCGAACAAAATTCGGGATGCTCGTGGTGGCCGTGGATCGAAAATTGGTGCCGAAATGTTCTGAGGCCATGGTCACAAACACCGCCCAATAGCCCGTGGCCGACCCCAATACAAAGCAGAGTACATAGAAATCCCGTAATTTTTGGATCCCACCATACAGATAGAATACGATACAGGCCAAAGTAATGAATAGAAATACGCGAACCACCTTCTTGCGGGTTTTGAACCATTGGCTGGCGATACCGCTCACAAAATCTCCGAATACCAATCCGCCATAAGCACACATCACGGCCATCGCGGGCACAACAGGGGCTTCCAGATGGAGGTCGCGCCCCAATTCGGGGGAAAATGTTATCAGGATACCCACACAGAACCAGATCGGAATTCCGATGAGGATGCTGTGCAAAAACAGTCGTGCGCGCAGAGGGTCGGACAAGAGCAGTCGAAAATCACCCTTTCTGACTTCCTTTCGTGCACTTACTCCCTGAAACATGCCCGATTCGCGAATTCCAATGCGAAGGGCGAGCAATGACAACCCAAGTACGCCGCCAACGAGGTAGGCTGTTTGCCAGTTGACCCACTGTGAGAGCATCCCTGCGAAAATAGCGCCCGCGGCGCCCACCGTAACCACCACCGTGGTGCCATTGCCTCGCTTTTCACGGCTCATTAACTCGCCGACCAGCGTAATTCCCGCGCCCAGTTCACCCGCCAAGCCAAAACCTGCCACCAGTCGCACGAGGGCGTATTGGGTCACATCTTGTACGAACGCATTGGCGATGTTGGCGACGGAATACAGAAGTATACTGCCAAACAAAACGGAAAGTCGCCCCTTTTTGTCGCCCAGAATGCCCCAAAAAACACCTCCCAGAAGCATGCCAAGCATTTGCATATTCAGGATCAGTACCCCGTTTCTTTCCAGTTCAATACCGGTGCACCCCAGCGATTTGAGGCTATCCACCCGCACGATGCTGAACAAAATCAGGTCGTAGATGTCCACAAAATAGCCCAAAGCCGCCACCAGCACTGCGCGATAGACGTTTTTGTTGGGTGAATGCATGAAAGTATAGGGTAACCGGTCGAAAGGCACAGCTATTAGGCTGTGCAAAAATGTTGGCCAAATATAGTTTGTAACATGCATAAAAAAAGCCGCCCTGGCTGGGGCGGCTTTCTTGCAAAGCTGAATTAATGCAAGTGGGTTAGCCATTAACTGGATTTATCTGCAAACTTGGTTTGCGAACCAATTGGTTCAGCGAACTACCCGGATTAGCGAACTACCCGGGATTAGCGAACCACCACCAGCGGACGGTAGATCTGCTGCCGGGTCTCCTGGTCGTTGGCCTGAATTTCAACCCGGTAGTGACCAGCCGTGAGACCTTCGATCACCAGCTCGTGATTGCCTGGGGTCAAACGGTACTGGGCTGGAGCCTGTACGAGACGCCCCGTTGCATCCCAGATCCGCAGGGTCAACTCAGAAGCGCGCACCAGGCGAACATCGATTCGGCCGTTGCCCTGACCAGGGTTGGGGTACACCTGACCTACCGATAATAAACCGCCATCGGTGGTTGCGGGCAATGCGACATCCAGACGGCTGCGGCTAATGACACGACCTTCCATGTCTGCCAATTCAGTTTCCGCCAGCAAATGCCATTCCTTACGGGTGTTTGACAGGTCACTGTCGGTGATCAGTTCGAAGAGCGGCTCACCGGCTTTCAACTCAACCCCGTAGGTTGCAAACCATCCAATGTTCAGGGTGCGCCCTACCTGGTGATACTCAAGGTTGCCACCTTCGAGACCGCTGCGGCGAACCATGTTGACTTGAACACCTTCGGGCAACTGAATGTGAAGGGTCAATGCACCCAGGTTGGCAGCCTCAGCGAGACGGAATTCCGCGGCATACAAATCCTCCTGCGTGCGCACTTCGCGATCCAATAGGTTGAATTGAGGGGCTGAGAGACGCTGGTTGCCGGGGTAGGCGTTTCCATTCACATCTCCATAACCGAGCATTTTAAGGTCCTGAGAAAGGGCCGAACCGCCTATTGTTACGTTCCTCTGCTCACTCAACCAGTCACCGGCGGCGAATTGATTGATGATACGGATGCCTCTTTGCAGAATTTGCAGGGCGTCGCCCGAATTGACAACATTGGAGGCGTTGACGTCAGCAGCAGACAAACGAAGTCCGCTCAGGAACATAACGCTGGCGTGGTGACGGGCTACCATTAAAGCATCTGTGGCATTGGCTCGTGGCCAAGGCAAGGCAGAGGTTGAACGCAGGGTGTAAGTGCCACCGGGAACCGAAGCGAAGGCGTATTGACCCTGTGCGTCGGCCGTGGCCGTGTAGGTCTGCTGCGTAGAAGTGTTGGTCAGTTCAACCATAGCCGCAGGGATTCCCGTGGATGTGCTGTTGTCGTAGGAAATGATACCTGAAACAGCCTGGCTTGGAATGTTCAAGGTGCTTGTGGTTGAAACAACATTGGGACAACCCGCTGATGAAACCACTACACGGTATTGGTTGCCGTTCATGGAGGCAGCGGCCGTGATGCTCAACGAGGCGGTTGTGGCACCGGCATAACCTGCGCCATTGGTCAGGTTGCTCCAGTTGGTACCGTCTGTGCTCACTTGCCACTGGTAACCATCCGCATGGGTAGCCGTTACGCTTAGTATATCAGTTGCCCCTACATTCACTGTTAGGCTTGCGGCAGGTTGACCCGTAATGACGGCACCTGCAGCAGTGACCCCACCATGATCAAAGACCGAGGTGGCCAATGGATCACCGCTGCTGTTGGCCAATTCGTTGTTGCCCGGGTCGCTCAAATCAAAGGAGATGGCGGAGGAACCTCGGGTAATGAAATTCAGGTTCATGAGTAAACCGTTGTTGATGTTGACCGGAGTTAGACTGAACCATGTCACAATGACGAGTCCGCCTTGTCCCGGTGCATTCACGATCAGGTTGCCGGTGAGGGCGGTGTCGGAATAGCCAACGTAGGTGAGGGCGGCTGTATCGTAACGCATGTTCATGGTCACGGCCGAAATGTCGTTGAAGTTCTGTACCTGCAGGGGTACAGATACGAGCTGACCGCGACAGCCGTTCACCTGACCCAGAGCCACCGTGGGCGGTAGGATAACGGTCAGCAGAGAAGCGGAGGAGGTGGCTGCAGGACAACCCGCACCCGTCACTTGTACGCGATATTGTTGGCCGTTCATCGTAACCCCGGCGCTGATGCTCAGCGTGGCGGTGGTTGTTCCGGCGTATCCTGCGCCATCGCTCAGGTTGTTCCAATTGGTTCCATCGCTGCTCACCTGCCACTGGTAACCACCCGCATTGGTTGCGGTAACACTGAGTGTACCTGTTGCACCCAAATTCAGGCTAAGCGCAGAGGCGGGTTGAGCGGTAATGGCAGGACCCTGAATGGCTTGTACATTGCCATTCACATACTGCGTGCCCACAATGGCATCCCCATTGCTGTTGGCCAGTTCATTGCCACTCGGATTGCTGAAATTAAAATTCACACCGGTGGTGGAGTTTACCATGAAATTGAGGTTCAATACCCGGGAATTTCCAAGGTTCACAGGAGCAAGGCTATACCACGAGAGAATAATGTTGCCTCTGGGGGAGGGTTCGTTGATGATCAGGTTGTTGGTGAGTGCCGTATCGGAGTAACCGACATAGGTCAGCGCCGTTGTGTCGTAGCTGAAGGTGAGGGTAACGGCACTGATGTCCACAAAATTCTGAACGTTTACGGGTACGGAGGCAATTTGTCCCACGCAACCGGAAATCTGACC
>CAIVQI010000124.1 GCA_903908015.1 uncultured Bacteroidota bacterium | reverse complement strand
GGGGTCGCGGGCTGATATATGCCCACAATTTCATTCACTTTTCCCTTCAAAAATAAAGGCAAAATCACAGAGCCAGGTTTTGATTTGTATAGCTGGTGCAGTTTTTCGAGGGCCTCCGTTGTCTTCATGCGGGCTTGGAACATATTGTCGGGCTTGCTCATCACATCGAGACCTTGTCGGTGGTAGGTGTACAAAAATTCGCGGAAATTTCTGTAACTGCTGTTGGTCAGATTCTCGTTGAGCCAATACCGATTGCGAAGACTTTGGCTTTGTCGCCAGCCCATTTCCTGGGCATTCTGAGCATTATTCACAATTTGCTTCGCCTTTTGATGAAATTCTTGGCCACCCATCATGCCGAAAGAGTCATAGTCCAGGCCAAGCACGGTATAAACATAAAAAGCGAGCATACTCGTGAGGTTGCTCTGGTGCATATTGATATCGAAGTCGAGGGGCTGAAATTCGGTATACTCAAAAATCCAGTCGGGGTCGGTATAATTGAGCATGACAGTGGTATAGCCCGAGTTAAAGACAGGCCGATTGCTCTGAATCTGGACAGTCGCCTTGAATTGATTCACGCTTAATCTTTCGTCCAGAACAATATTCATGCTAAAAGAAATTCGTTCCTGGAATTGGTATGTATCGCCCGTCCACTTCCTGTTGTTCACAAATTCATTGATGGCCGCCTGCATCGATTGATACAATTGCTGGTCGCCACCTCCCAGTTTGTTGGCATTGACCATAATCTGGCAAAAAACCTCTTGCGCATGTGAAACCTGTGGTATCCATGTAATGGCCATCATCAGGCTGAACAACAACAGCCTCAGGCGGGAAAATAGCCTCAGGCGGGGGAATAACATTGCAAAAGGTGTTGGATGATCTGACGGGCGATTTCTTTTTTGGGAGCCAATGACAGCTCGGTAATTCCTTTTGCTGAAAAAAGGGTAACTTGATTGGTATCCTGGCCGAAGCCCGCACCGGGATCCTGCATGTTGTTTAAAACGAGCATATCGCAATTCTTGATTGATTTTTTGCGCTCAGCCTCAGCCAATCCGTTTGCTGTCTCCAGTGCAAACCCGACCAAGAATTGGTCAGAACGTTTCTTGGAACCGACTTCCGCGAGTATATCAGGATTGGCGACCAACTCGATCGGGAAAATTCCGTCTTTTTTCTTGACTTTTCCTTCTGTTTTTCGAACCGGTCTGAAATCCGCCACTGCAGCACAGAAAATCCCTATATCGAACTGTTCCTGGTATTTTTTGACGGCTTCTTGCATCTCCATGGCACTTTCAACAGGAATAAACGCAAAAAGACCATGAGGGGGGGGTAATGATACAGGTCCGGAAATCAGCACGACACGAGCATCTAGGTCGAGGCAGACCTGAGCCAAGGCGTACCCCATTTTACCCGAACTGTGGTTGCTGATGTAGCGAACATCATCAATGGCTTCTCGGGTAGGTCCGGCGGTGATGAGGATCAACTGATCACGCATCGTTGCCGAACTTTCGGCTGTGACAAGGTCTTTGTTGTTCGACCACCATTGATCAAGGGCGCCAACAATATCTTGCGGCTCTGCCATCCGCCCCACACCCGAAAGGCCGCTTGCCAGTGCGCCGCTAGCCGGACCGAGCATTTTGTGATTGGGTCTAGAAACGAGCTCCAGCACATTACGGGTGGTTGCCGGATGTTTCCACATATCGAGATCCATGGCTGGAGCAAACCAAACCGGACAACGCGCTGATAAGTAGACCGCCATCAGGAGGTTGTCGCATAAACCTCCTGCCATTTTGGCCAAGGTTTGGGCGCTACAAGGAGCGATCAGCATCAGATCGGCCCACATTCCTAATGCTACGTGATTGACCCACTCGCCCTGGTCTGATCGAACAAACTCAGAGAACACAGGGCGTTCAGACAGTGTCGATAAGGTGAGCGGGGTTACGAAACCCAATGCATCGGGCGAACAAACCACCTGAACTTCAGCGCCATTGTTTTTGAGCTGCCGAATAATCCAAGTTGTTTTATAGGCAGCAATACTGCCTGTAATGCCCAAGAGTATTTTCCGCCCAGACCAACCCATGGTTTAGTAACCTCTTTTCTCTCGCTCTGGATTGCGGTGGAATAATTTGCTCTGTTCAAACTCATCAAGTGCTTGAAGGGTGGGCTTAGGCATACGCTCGTATTGTCGGGATAACTCGATCTGCTCCTTATTTTCATACACTTCCTCCAGACTATCCACAGGGGGTGTGAATTCTGCCAGCTTTTCGGCTAATTCTTCTTTGACTTTGGAGGCAATCTGGTTGCTGCGCTTGCTCAGAATGGCGACCGACTCATAAATATTGCCTGTTGGCTCATTAAGCGCTTTGATGTCACGGGTTTCGGTGGTGTTACTGGCCATGTTGTAGAATGTGGTTTGAATGATACATTTAGTTAGAAGGAATAGTGTTGAGGTGCGATTGCAGGGCAGCAATCTCACGAGTCATTTTTTCGACAGATTTAGTGTACTTACTATCGGGGAATTCTTCTTTTAATTGATTCGCCGCTTGAAGGGTGGCTGTGCAACGTTCCGCTTGTTTTGCCAGAATGCTGTTCACAGAAAGCTTGTAATAGGAATCAGCGAGCAAATACAAGAGGTATTCGCGTTGGGTGATGTCTGGGAAGTCGGTCAGAGTACGTTTTAAAAGGGCTGTGGCCGCCCTATGGTCTTCCATTTTATAGAACAACATGGCCCGATCAATGGCCTTTTTTTCGAGTTTATCGCGCAACATGTCCATGAAGCGATGACAATCTGCGAGGTGTATGCTCTTGGGATATTTGTTGATGTAGAGTTGTAGACCTTCTATAGCTGATTCCGTATTTTTTTGATCAAGACCATATTCGGGTGAGTTCAGATACAAACAATAAGCGTGCATGAATGCGGCCTCTTCACCCCGCGAACTACCTGCGAAATTCACAGCCAGCTGCTGGAATTGAAAGGACGCGAGCTCATAGCCCCTTTCGTGGAAAGAGGTGTAGGCACTCATGAACTGCAACTCACCTGCCACTTCAGAACCCCGAAACAACGTATTCAATTCCTCCAGTAAAGGCTGTGCCCGGTAGTAGTCACCCCGGTGATAGTACTCACGCGCTTTGCTTAATTTCAGAGGAATGTCGTTGCTCTTCAACAAACGAGAGTAGGAGTCACAAGATGACAATAGCAATATAAAAACTAATGTTTTGAAGTAAACAATCGTTCGTAAGGTTGATGGACTGGTTGATTGGCTGGATAGCATCGAGACATTTGGGTTCATCCTCACTGGCGCAGAACCTACAAAAGTACGGAAAAACGGGCACATTATTGTAGAACTGTGCATCCATCAGTGAAGCATTTGTTTTTCGCACTAATCTTCTAATTTTGTGTCGCTAAAACACATACTTTGGATCTTCTCGAAAAACTTAAAAACAGGCGTGGCCCCTTGGGCATGCACGCTAAAGAGGCAGAGGGCTATTATATGTTCCCCAAGTTAGAGGGCGAGATAGCTGCTACCATGAAATTCCGTGGGCAGGACCGATTGGTCTGGAGCCTCAACAATTATCTGGGCTTGGCGAACCACCCTGAGGTGCGTGCAATCGATGCCGAAGCTGCGGCTCAGTTCGGAATGGCCTACCCGATGGGCGCCAGAATGATGTCGGGGAATTCAAATGCCCATGAGCAACTTGAGCAAGAATTGGCCGAGTTTGTAGGAAAGCCTGCCGGTTTATTGGTCAACTATGGCTATCAGGGTATCGTTTCGGCCATTGATGCCTTGCTTGATCGACATGATATTGTGATTTATGATGCCGAGTCACATGCCTGTATCGTGGATGGCGTTCGGCTTCACCAAGGACAACGCTATATGTTTCGGCACAACGATATGGGTAGTTTGGAGACCCAGTTGCAGCGTGCCGTAAAGCGCATCGAGGAGCAGGGTCATTTGGGTGGCATATTGGTCATTACCGAAGGCGTGTTTGGGATGACAGGCGTCCAAGGAGATTTAAAAGGCGTTGTGGCCTTGAAGTCACGCTTTCCATTTCGCCTTTTGGTCGACGACGCCCATGGTTTTGGTACCATGGGGGCTAGTGGTGGGGGAACTGCGCAGGAGCAAGGCGTGACAGACGAAGTTGATATTTACTTCAGCACTTTTGCAAAGTCTATGGCCAGTATCGGTGCGTTTTTTGCTTCAGATTCAGACACATTAGCCTTTCTGAAATATAATATGCGCTCACAGATTTT
>CAIVQI010000123.1 GCA_903908015.1 uncultured Bacteroidota bacterium | reverse complement strand
ATACCATCATCAAATCCTTGTGTATATTCTGCACCAGCGTGTCCTGCTTTGATTTCACGGACCTGTTGAATCTGTGTCATACATTCCCGAACAATCAACTCGGCGAACTTTTCTAATTCATCGTATGTTATTGTGGTCGCAGGTTTACTGCCAAACCATTGACTGGATTCTGCTTTAGCCTGTTCAGCAAGTTCTTTGATTCGTTCGTTCATTCTTCAACTCCGAAAAGTTCTGTGTCTGCTGGAACTTGTCCACTAGTAAGTGCCTTACCATCACGCACAACCATTTGATCCCACATTTTCAGTTCAAAGTTCCAGCGGATATATTGGTTATTCGGCAACTCATACCATTCTCCGTCTCGGGGAGTAAGGGCAAATTTTGTTCTGGTTTCAACTTGTTCGTTCATTCTTCAACTCCGAAATGTTTTTCTACCTCAAAAAGAATGTTGGGGGTTCCATCCAGATCACCAGTAGCACTGATGTTAACGATTTTACGACCTTCAATTGCCATTCCAACTTTGATGAATGGGCCACCGCTAGGATCAACAAAGCCTAGGTTAGCCATATCCACTCTCTCTTGGCCTTCCTGCCCACCAAAGCGCCAATACTTTAGTTCACCTTTGATGGTGAAGGTGTTGTCACTTATTTTTTCAAAGGTGTATTCATCACCATAACGATTTTTCATTCTTCAACTCCGAAATGTTCTTTCAACGCATGACTAATATGACGATTCCATAATTCATTGTCATGCAACACATTTACACATTCCTGAACAATCAACTCGGCGAATTTTTCCAGTTCGTATGTATAGTCACTTGACCAATCAATGGGTGTATGTGGATCTTCTTCAGGAGAAAATCTAATGAATCCTGCTTGGTCAGCGAGTTTTTGAATTCGTTCGTTCACTTGTAATCGCTCCATTTAAGTTGTCGAATTTTCCAATCGATAACAATGCCCTCCACTACTTTCCTCTCACAAAGCCACCAAGCACTGTGATCCAACCCCATGGAGCCAGGAAAATAAACAACTCTAAATTGATTCATCATCATTCCACCTCAAAGTATACACCATCAATCCTGCTCATGATGCGGACAACCCGCTTATCACCAATGGCATACCCCTCAGACACGAATGGGCCGCCATCGGGGTCAAAGAATTGAAGGTCCTCCATGGTGGCGTTATTTTCCTTGACGCCGAATCTTGCATAGTGTGTATTCCCTTCGAACCTGTAGATGTTATCAGACACCCACACAAACGACCGGTCCTCACCGTATCTGCTTTTCATTTTAATCGTTTTCATTTTATTCTCCATGTCTTTGGGAAAATGTTTGCATCCACTCCAATACAACATCTTTAGCTTCATATCGGCTCAGACCAAACATCTCTTGTACCACAAGTCTTGCACCAAACATATTGATGCTACCGCTTTCACGGAGATTATCCAAAAATATAAAGATTTCTTCTTTATTCATTTTAATGACTATACACCAAGCTTTTGGTTTCGATTTCAGTTACAGGACATACAAAAAACACAACATCTCGCCCTTCAATGTCTTCTTCAACATTCAACAGCTTGATTGTATCGGTTCTATGATCCTCGGAACACTCTTTACACATTACGTAATAACGCATATCTCTCCTTTATATTATACCATTCAGAATATTCTCTGGCAAGCATTTCACCATCTTGTTGATGGCAATAAACACCTGCACCATTAATCCAAATATATTCACGGAAATTTGCAATACAATATTCAATAAAATCATCAATATTGAAATTGTGGTCTTCAGCCAGATAAACCAAATTGATTTTAAAAATCATTATTGTGCCTCTAATTGATTTGCAACCTCATTGCTGTATAGGTAACTCAGGGTTTTCCATACAGAATCTGCAACATCATTATATTGCCGAAATCCGGTGTAGAGGTTCTTAAACCACATCTCATCACCTTGGGACAAGGCATACTCTTCAGCACGAATAAGGAATTGCATGGAGCGACCTCTCTTCACCATAATCAACCACAAATGGCATACTCAGCAAGGTTTTGCCAACCTTTACCTGAAGACTTACGGATTTTTGTGACCTGTATCAAGGTGCGGAGTGAAAGGTCTTTCACTCGGTCAACCAGCTTAGCTATAAGGTCAATGGCATCCTGCTTGTGAACCTTGCTATAATCGGGCATAAAATCTGCCTTGGACAACAGGTGGCGCATACGCTCTACCTTCTGCTCAGGTGTCATGGTGAGGTCAACGGCCAGGGAACGGGAGATAATCGACTGGTCAATTGCAGCTGACGGCAGGTTGGAGATAAACACAACCCGACCATTGAATTCAAAGCAAGTAGGCAGCTCATCATCCTTCATATCGGCACGCCAGGAAATAATACGGCGGTCATATGAATCTAGGGCAGCCTTGAGTAGGTTCAAGGAAACTGGATCCTTGAGTACCGAATCACAATCATCAAATACGATAACACCGTTACGGTTTTCATATAGGGTGCGATATAAACCCTTGGGTGTAGAATAACCCTTGATAACACGGAAGGAACGATTGGAATCAATCTTATAACCAATTTGAAAATCATCGGTCAAGGACACATCCTGGAAACCAATCCGTGCCAGTGCATCGGTAACAGTAAAGGACTTGCCAAGACCACCAGGACCAGATACGATAACGGATGCCTGGTCGCCTTTGGCAAGCATTTTCACCATATCAGTGACAAAACCGAACCGTTCGTTGATGGTGAACCGGGACTCCGGTTGTGTGACAGATACAACTGGTTGGCTCTTGGCCATACGGTTCTTGGTCATACGAAAACCAGACTTGGGAACGCCACGGGGCATTGCAAACTCCTGCTTTATTGAAACAATAAGAGAATTATAACAGAATAAGAGAGAATGGCAAGTAATTGTTGACTATCTTGGTCAACTATTATCCGTAAAGTTTATCCAAGGATTGGTGCTTTGCACGGCGTTGGTACCTAGTTGCAATTTTATGTGCCTGCCTAGGTTTGATAGGTTTACGGGTGAAAGGCTTTGCCATCTTAACGACAAGCTTTTGGGTTCCCATTTTAGAATTCCTCACCATAATAACCATAGTCCTCATCGGTTCCCCAGCCTACAGAGGCCAGAGCAGATTCATGGTCGCCGTCCATGGAATCGTCATAATCGTTTTCCGATTCCTCCATCAGCTTACACTCTATTTCCACCCATTCAATAGGCACATTCAGTATATTGCTGATTTCCTGGAAATCGTAACCAGAGGCCAACATTTCCTGGATTGAAACAGAGATATCGTTCATCTTGGACATTGGAAAATCTCCTTAACTATTGAATGATTCACATTATACAGATTCTGGTAGGTTTGTCAATAGTAGTTGACCGGTTTGGTCGACTATTTCCACCATGGTAGGTCCAACCGTGCCCATTTGGACAATGGTTTGAAGTAGAGGGGTAATCCTAGGATTATGATGTATATCAATTGGACAATTCCTAGAAATTGTCCGTTGAACCATATCATCACTGTTAACGCACTGAATAGGTACAGTGCGGAAATGTATAGGATCCAGACCAGTATTTTCATAGGAATATTATTGCATAGGACATATCATCCAATTGCTTTACTTGGATTTTATGTGATGCGGAGAGAGTCCGAGCTACTTCCGTCATTTGTGATGGTGTCGCATCAATGAAGAGAGCATTTTCCTTGAATGCGGATTTTCCCTGGTGTATGAAAACGAAAGCGATACTGCTCAGAATTTCCATCTGAGCCTTGTCATCTAGGACTTTCATATTAGTCCAGGAGCACCATGTATTCGGCAGGAAAGTGCCGGCGGAACCAATCGAGGCCCTTCCGCACTGTCTTATAGTCACGGAGCATCTCTGCGCCCATGATGGTATCATAGACTGCCACGGCTTCTGGTGTCAGGGTGATGGACTCACCCGAGAATGGATTCCGAACCACTTCAGATTCGGTACCTACAATGCAATCAAATGGCAACTTCATTTGAACTCCTTTTGAATTACTCTTCATTTTCTTCCTCTTCCCATTGCCGCATACTCTCGACAATACCAAATTGTTCCTCGATATCCGGATCGATAATCTCTTCCAGCTGGTCGGCTGTCATGCCACCGAATTCGGTGGAGTCACCGAAACCTTCGGACCAACGACCGTAGAAACCCATACCAGGTTCATAATACATGGCGTCAACATTAAAGCCTTGCTCATACAATTCCTGGTATACACCTTCGGGTGGTGACCATGCGGAATCAAATGAGAGGACCAATAGGCCTTCTGACAATTCGACATGGTTACAATCCACATCCCACTTGGTACCCCAGCGATTCACGCAAAAATCGTACCAGTTTACGGCACCGTATTTTTGCATGAATTCATCATCGGTTTCCTTAGGCTTACCGAACACGGCCGCTTCGGCTCTCAATTCATCTGGACATGGAATGACCGATTGGAGGAAATGACCGGCACGAGCCGCATCGGCCAGGGCCTGAAGCTTAGCGTTATCGGTATGAGATATACGGACGAAATTTGAACACCAATTAGGCATTTTATACTCCTGATAATTTAAGCAACATCAACACCAAAGACATTCTCACGCTGCCATTTCCAGAGGTCTTGAATATCGTTGAATACGGGACCGAATGTATAACCAGTCTTGAGCACTTGGGTAACCCAACCACCGGGGACTGAAACACACACAATTTGAACATCATAAGGTGACATATTAGATCCTCTTATCAAAATCTAGAGCTTTATACACAGCCTCACGGACTTCGGTGTCCATGGCTTCTCCGAATCCCTGAATATTGGATACAGTGCATAGCATATCATAGACATCACTCCAGGATAATCCTTTTGCTCGTGCCAATTTCACGATACCATCAACAATGGTATTACCTGCTTCAGTAAACATTCCGTATTGGCTCATTGATATACTCCTATCGAGCTTTATACACAGCAAAAGAAACCGCATCAGCCTTCAGGCAAGTAGCAGCACGATTCACCGCACTACAATTCCGATGCTTCCGAGGACCACGATACTTCACCCGTAGCTTGCAATTATGCATGGAACGAATAATGGGAAGATAATAGTCCATCATATGGATTGGAATGCCCTTGTATAACGACATTTCCCAAGGAGGGCTGACATAGTTATATAAGACCACTGGAAAATCATTCATTTGCTATATCTCACTGAATCAATGAATGCATTATACACGAATTAGTAGTACCAGACAAGATATGTTGACCAATTTGGTATGATATAGAATGTTGTAGGAAAACGACATCTCGCTCAATAAACACTATATCACCAGGTGAGACTATACTTACATGGAGCATACTGAACGGTAGGAATTTATACTGCTCGGTAATCATATAGGAAGGAATATTGCGTAAAATAGCAGAATATTCGCAGGATATTGCAAAATCGCTAGGGTTTTCGCAAGTATATTGCAGGAATTGAGTCTTAGACTTTGCCCGAGATAATCCTAGAGCCATTCTATTATTCTCCCTGCCGGCCCTCAAAGGCTTCCCACTCGCCGACAGCAATAAGATACGCTTCAGCCAGTCTATCCGAAACCATTGATTTTCGCACCAGCTCTGGGCCCTTCATGAGATAATCTATCAATTCGACCGTTTCCATGAATGAATCCAATCCATGCCAGCCGCCAAATTCATTGACTATCCGCAGTGCTTCTGAAGTTTTCATCATGCTTTGCATTATACAGATATCGGTGTGGTTGGCAAGCGTGTTTGGAATAGTTGACCGGAGTGCTATGGTAAATTGAAAATAACTATCGAGCGTGGGCTGTTGATAGCCACGGATCAAGCGTGCAGCCCCAGCGTCCACCCCAGTCTTGCTTTCGAATAGGTGTATTATACAGGTACCAGAGGGACCGGCAAGCCATTGTCTACCGGATTGGTCAACTATTGGAACCGAAAAAACCCAGAGCTTGTGGCTCTGGGTCCGTAGGAACCTCCGAGGAGATATTAGGAGGTCTTACCGTACTTTTTCTGGAAGAAAGCCAGCACCTTTTCCTTGGTTGGTCGGAAGGCTTCTGCCTTGCCACCATACCAGCCTTCGAAGCCGCCACGGTCTGGACGGGCAACGATAGCAAAGTCCGGATGCTTGACCCGTTTGGCCTTAGGTGCCTTGGCAGCCTTAGGTGCCTTGGCAGCCTTAGGTGCCTTGGCAGCCTTAGGTGCCTTGGTGGCCTTGGCCACTGATTCAATAGGTGCCACGATGGGCTCGCTATTTGGTACTAGGTACGGGGTCCTGAGAATTTTTTGGACTCCCTGCTCCACGTACATTAGCAAGGACGGACCGGTGAGTCCCTTGGTTTTCCCTTGAATGATATAATCCGCATAGAGCTTGGCTTCTGCCTTATTGGAAGGCTTGAATCCTAGGGATTTGGCAAGCTTAAAATGGTCGGCAGGTTTGACCGAATTATTGATAAAATTGAGCATCTCGCCCACATTGGAGAAGGTTGGAATTTCCATGCATTGTCCTTTCATACATGTATTATAACATAAAAATCAGTGGGTGGCAACAGCCAGGCGGATTACCTTTGCCATTTTCCTGCCGTGGGCTGGGTAACCGATGACAGGAATGGTCTTATCATAGCAAGCCCGGCAACCATCGCATTTGCCATTCCGCTGGTAAGC
The DNA here is from genome assembly GCA_903908015.1 of uncultured Bacteroidota bacterium. Lineage (GTDB taxonomy): Bacteria > Bacteroidota > Bacteroidia > UBA7662 > UBA7662 > F1-60-MAGs140. Next base: position 2,197 of record CAIVQI010000123.1, on the reverse strand, counting down.
ACCGCATACAAAAATGTCCGAGGGTGCTTCGTCAGCATTAGGGAGTATGGTTGAACCATGCACACCCTTGGTGTAGGTACCGTCCACGGCATCGGATGAAAACCGTACCATGACGTTAGGCAAAGCCTGCATTCTATCCAATATGGCCTTGAATTTGGAGAATTTGGCCATACGGGTAGGCAGCCAATGCTTTACGTGAGGTGTACGCTGCATTACCAGGTACATTTTCTCAGCAAGGCCAAGGGAGTAGATATCCCCAGAATCAAACCAGCGGAAATACTTGGCCTTAGCAAGAGCAGCCACCATGGTGTCCACCCAGCCGTCAGCCTTCCAGGCTTGCTTGTTGTCTGAACGGACCTGCTTGGTGCCCTTGAAGTTATAGCAACCGGTAGTTGCATAGCATCCAGAGCAAGCAGGTACCAGCTTACCATCAGGACCTACAGAGCCGGCGCAGGTTTCGATAGCCTGGAGGGACCAGGACAGGATACCGTCCAGCTTTGAGGTTTTGCTTAAGTGATTTATCATGGTTTGAATTATGACAGGTTTGGAGGAAATGGCAACCATCCATGGAATAGTTGACCAATTTGGTATGGTATAAAAATGACGGGCAGCCTCCGTGTGCATCCCAGGCCTGCTTTCGAATAGGTCCCATTATACCACTATTCCAGCTCCATGTCAATACTTGACCGGACTGTAGTGTTGTAAGAAAACAACACTACCCGAAATTATGCATATTGTAAATCTTCTATGATGGATTGGAGGTCGTCATAATATTCGGTTACGAGGGAAGACTCAAATTCTTCGGTTTCATTATTGAAATTATAGTAAATTTCAAATATTGGATTGTCTAGAATAGTATCATCATTTGGATTTTTGAAGTGTTCAATATAATATGCAACTACAATATTATCGATAATGATGTTATATTCGTTGCATTCATTGGATGAATACGTTTGAGTTTTTTGCATATTTTCTTGCGTTCACTGTTAAGATGATGTTATTATGACAGAACCGGAGAAAATGGCAAGCATTAGGAAATTATCATAGTAGATTGGTCAACTATTTCATGGACGCTTGCCAAATCCTTCAGAACCTGTACAATGCGAAGCATGATGATTAAAAAGGAAAACGAAGTGAGCTACGACCAACGACATGGCGGCCCCTATGACCGGGGTCAATGCGACAGTTATTATCGCCGCAGCTTCAGCCCGCACTATTTCAAAGGTGGTACTTCCACCTCCGAGATGGTTTCATTAGGTGAAATGACAGCCGAGCAGATTGTCGCATACACCGCCGGTTATAATGACAATGAGCGTAGCGGTTTTTATAAGGATTGGTTATGATTCCCACCGTATCCCTTGAGCGCTGTGAGTATGACAAGAGCCGCAGGGTTCTCAAGCTTGACAGCGATTTTTTCGGTATGCCATCAAGCTTTTTCGTGGAGAGCCACCATACAGGCCGGGTTGTTCGGTTTGTTGCGGTGGGTCCTGAGGACAAGCTGTTCGACCAAGACCAGTGGGATGGCGAGCAGCAGGTGTACCGTCCTGTCGGTGGTGAGGCTGTGACGAAGGTAGATCATATGGTTATCTACCACGCTTGGTAAAAAACAAGGAGTTTAGAATGAGTGGATGTAATGGTTGGCGTAATCGTGAAACCTGGTTGGTCAATGTATGGTTTAATCCGGAGTCCCTGACGGACCTGGACTATGCCAAGGAATACCTGGAGGAACAGGTAGACCAGCTCCCTGGTGTCCTACGGGACTTTATTGACCTTGGAGCAATAGATTGGCGAGAGCTTCGGGACCATGTCCGGCATGAGCTTGAAGAGGAAGAGGAAGAGGAATAGACTACCAATCCGGTCAACTATTCTGGTACAATGCTTGCCAAATCCTCCAGAACCTGTAGAATGCGAAGCATAGTAAGTAAGGAAACCAAATGAAATTTGAATCGCACCAAGAAGCTTCGGAAATTGTTTCGGCTTATTTGAAAGCTGTTGAGCATGCTGCCGTCAAGCGTGAAATTATCAAGGCTGACGAGCCGCTCGGCCGGACTGCTTTTTTGTTGGGTTATCTGGAGAGCACTGTAGCGACCATGCTGCTTGAGAATCCGAAAGCTGCGGAGAAGCTTATGCGCCGCACCTCCCTGTTGCTAATCGATTAATTGTCCAACCGTTAATAAGGAAACACCATGTCCGAATT
>CAIVQI010000122.1 GCA_903908015.1 uncultured Bacteroidota bacterium | reverse complement strand
AGAGCACTTCCTTGGTAAGGAAGAGGTCGACAGTTCAATTCTGTTCAACGGCTCCATTCACCATCAACCCGGGCAAGCGGGCGGCCAACCCATCATGCCTCATTCTTTAAACCTTTAAATAAAAAAAACCATGGCAAAAGAAAAATTTGATCGTTCCAAACCGCACGTAAACATCGGTACCATTGGTCACGTTGACCATGGCAAAACCACACTGACAGCTGCCATCACTAAAGTGCTTGCTGAAAAGGGTTGGTCTGAGGTTCGTTCTTTCGACTCCATCGACTCTGCTCCTGAGGAGAAAGAGCGTGGTATCACCATCAATACGGCTCACGTTGAGTATCAGACTGAAAATCGTCACTACGCTCACGTAGATTGTCCGGGTCACGCCGACTATGTTAAGAACATGGTAACAGGAGCTGCCCAAATGGATGGCGCCATCCTTGTGGTTGCTGCCACCGACGGACCCATGCCGCAAACCCGTGAGCACATTCTTTTGGCCCGTCAGGTCGGTGTACCTGCCCTGGTTGTGTTCATGAACAAGGTCGATATGGTCGACGATGCTGAATTGCTTGAGTTGGTTGAAATGGAAATCCGCGATTTGTTGTCGTTCTACAAATTCCCAGGTGATGAAATTCCGGTCATCCAAGGTTCGGCTTTGGGTGCCTTGAACGGCGAAGCCAAGTGGGTCGACACTGTTGTTGAGTTGATGAGTAAAGTAGACAGCTACATTCCATTGCCTCCACGTATGACAGACCTCCCATTCTTGATGCCAGTGGAGGACGTGTTTTCAATTACTGGTCGTGGTACTGTGGCCACGGGTCGTATCGAGCGTGGTGTCATCAATTCCAGTGATCCTGTTGATATCATCGGTATGGGAGCTGAGAATTTGAAGTCGACTGTGACTGGAGTAGAAATGTTCCGTAAAATTCTTGATCGTGGTGAGGCAGGCGACAACACTGGCCTATTGCTTCGTGGTATTGAGAAAACCGATATCCGTCGTGGTATGGTTATTTGTAAGCCTGGTTCTGTTAAGCCACATGCCGACTTCAAAGCAGAGGTGTACGTTTTATCGAAGGAGGAAGGCGGTCGTCATACTCCATTCTTTAATAAATACCGTCCACAGTTCTACTTCCGTACAACCGACGTGACTGGAGAAATCATGTTGCCTGCTGGTGTGGAAATGGTTATGCCTGGCGATAACATCTCAATCACCGTGAAGTTGATTGCGCCCATCGCGATGGAAAAAGGTCTGCGATTCGCGATCCGCGAGGGTGGTCGTACCGTAGGTGCCGGACAGGTTACCGAAATTATCTAAAAACAAAACCGCCTGAGCCTGTTGTCGGATTTCCGACAACAGGCAGTCAGACGGGTGTAGCTCAATTGGCAGAGCGATGGTCTCCAAAACCATAGGCTGGGAGTTCGAGTCTCTCCACCCGTGCATCAGATAGATTAAAACCGATTGTTTAATGACCATGGAAAAATTCATCACATACATAAAAGAGTCGCGCGAGGAGCTGCTGCACAAAGTGTCGTGGCCCACATGGGAGGAATTGCAATCGAGTTTGGTTCTGGTGTTGGTGGCCTCTTTGATTTTTTCGCTTCTGATTTATTTGATGGATTTGGGATTCTCGAATGCCTTAAGTGTTTTTTATCACCTTTTTCAATAATCAAAGTGACATTGATTTCAGAGTTGCGCTGGTATGTTGTCCGGGCCATTAGTGGCAAGGAAAAAAAGGCACGGGAATACCTCGAGTCCGAGATCCAACATTTGGGTATGAGTCATCTGGTACCCCAAATTTTAATACCGACGGAAAAGGTGTTGCAAATGCGCAACAACAAAAAAGTGATGAAGGAGCGCAATTTCTTTCCAGGTTATGTGTTGATTGAGGCCGCCCTAAATCCCGATTTAGTGACCGCCATCACACAGGTGCCCAACATCATAGGTTTTTTGGGAGGAGAGAACCCATCTCCCTTACGTGAATCAGAGGTCAATAAAATTTTGGGTAAGGTCGATGAACTCACTGATTCTACCGATTTGTTGCGCCATTCATTTTCGATTGGTGAATCTGTCAAGGTTATGGATGGCCCATTTAATGAGTTTACAGGTGTGATTGAGGAAATTAATGAAGAGAAGAAAAAGTTAAAGGTGATGGTGAAGATTTTCGGCAGGCGAACGCCTCTGGAAATGAATTTTATGCAGGTAGAAAAAATTAGTTAATACACAAAATTGTCATGGCAAAAGAGATTAGTGCGTTCATCAAATTGCAGATTAAAGGTGGTGCAGCCAACCCTGCCCCTCCAATCGGTCCAGCCCTCGGTTCAAAGGGTGTCAACATCATGGAATTTTGTAAGCAATTCAATGCCCGTACCCAAGACAAGCCCGGTAAGGTATTGCCCGTTGTCATTACTGTATACTCTGACAAATCCTTTGATTTTATAGTAAAAACTCCTCCTGTCGCTGTACAGTTGCTGGAGGTATCGAAGGCGGCAAAAGGCTCTGCACAACCGAATCGCGTCAAAGTGGGGAGCGTTTCTTGGGAACAGGTGCGCGCCATTGCTGAGGACAAAATGCAGGACATGAATGCGTTTGAGGTTGAGTCGGCCATGCGAATGGTGGCAGGATCTGCTCGTTCACTTGGCATTAACGTTACGGGTGTAGCACCCTGGGAAAATAATTAAAATAACGAAATTTCACGACTGTGGCTAGATTAACTAAAAATCAAAAGAAAGTTCAGGCGCGCCTGGAGGATGGTAAGTATTATCGCTTAGCTGAGGCGACGACTTTGGTGAAGGAGATTACCTACACCAAATTTGATGCATCAGTAGATATCGATGTTCGTTTGGGGGTAGATCCACGGAAGGCGAATCAAATGGTTCGTGGAACGGTAACCCTTCCTCATGGAACGGGAAAAGTAGCTCGTGTATTGGTTCTGTGTAATCCCGACAAAGAGGCAGAAGCGAAAGAGGCTGGTGCAGACTTTGTGGGGTTAGATGAGTTTATTCAGAAGATAGAAGGCGGTTGGACTGATGTTGATGTCATCATCACCCAGCCTTCCATCATGGCCAAGGTTGGTCGCCTTGGTCGTGTGCTTGGTCCACGTGGTTTGATGCCCAATCCGAAAACGGGTACTGTAACCGATGAAGTGGGACGTGCAGTCACCGAGGTTAAAGGTGGTAAGATTGATTTTAAGGTCGACAAGACTGGAATCGTTCATGCTGCTATTGGCAAGGTGAGTTTCAAGCCCAGCCAACTCGAAGAGAACGCTAATGAATTGATTCAGACCATTTTGAAATTGAAGCCGTCGGCAGCCAAGGGCACCTACGTTAAAAGCATCTCCATGTCCAGTACGATGAGTCCGGGCATCCATATCGAACCAAAATCCGTTTCTGGAATCTAAGAACATGACAAGGGAAGAAAAAAAGCAAACCATCGACGAACTAGCGGGTAAACTCGCCAACAGTTCCTATTTCTATCTCACAGATAGTTCCGCGTTAACTGTAGAGACCATCAACAAATTCCGCCGACTTTGTTTTCAACGCAAAGTAGAATTTCGTGTGGTCAAGAATACTTTACTGAGGAAAGCCATGGAGCAAGTTGATGCCCATGCATATGTTGACCTATATCCTTCTTTGGCGGGTCCAACATCAGTGCTTTTTGCAGATACCGGAAATGTACCGGCCAAGCTCCTTCAGGAATTTAGAAAGTCT
>CAIVQI010000121.1 GCA_903908015.1 uncultured Bacteroidota bacterium | reverse complement strand
GTTGATGATGTCGCCCGCGGAAAATGTGATGTTACCACGTTCACCCACCGGAAGATTCATCTGAAAATCCAACATCGGTCGTGAATTCTCATAAAAGTCGGCGAGCTCAAAATCGGGCTGCCCAACGAATGCGATTTGTCGACCCACCTGGTTGTAGAACAGATTGAATTGCATTCCCGTTGTCGGGTGACTGTACTGTGCAACAACGTTCACGATAAACGGGGCCTGTCCCTGCATCGGCCGGCGGTAAATGCCCTTGGAGCTATCGGCATAGGGAATTTCAATCACCGAATTGATGAGGGTTAAGTTGGCAGACAATACCAGGTTCTTGGTGATATTCTGACGAATCACCAGTTCGGTACCGATTGTACGCGCCCTCGGCGAGTTCAACCATGAAATTCCTCTTTGTACACCGCTACCGAGCGCCGGTGGGAAATTCTGCTCAATTGGATTGTCGAAGGTTTTGTAGAACGCCCCTACTGATATCATTTGACCACCGGTGAAAAAGCGCTCGTATCGAAAATCGAAATTGTTGATTCGCGCACGAACGAGTGTGGGGTTACCGGCAACGGCCGCAAACAGGTCAAAATCATAAAATGTGAAGGGGGCAATCTCACGGAATTCCGGGCGCGAAAGGGTTCTTGAGGCTCCAAAACGAAGGTTGCTTTCATCACCCAAAGAATAGATTACGTTGACGGAAGGAAGCAGGTCAGGAAATTCTTTATTTACTGTGTCACGGCCATCGGTGGTGCTCCAGTAGAGGCTCTGTTGAAATTGCTCCATTCGAACGCCCCAGATGACCTTCCAGTTGAGACCCAGTTTGTTTACGAGCATCGCATAGGCTGCGTTGATGGAAGATGATGCATCGTAACGATCGCCCGGATTGGTGATTTCATCCATCCAAAAGGCGCCATTGCGTATGTTGGACGTATCAAATAGTTGTTCGAGCGGAAGATTCAACAAAGAATCCGATGGTACAGGTCCGGGTGCGCGTGCGTATCCCAGCGGACGCGCGGTGAAGGTGCGGGTCTTGGACTGGGCATACACTCCGGCTTTGAACTCATGTTTGTTGGCTCCCAGGCGGAAGGGGACAGTAACATTTATGTATGCATTGTTGACCTGGTCGGACAGGGCGGCAAAAAACCGGTAACCGTCGGCATCGTTGGGCTGAAACTGGGGTTGAAAATAGCTTACGGTGTCACCTTCGGCATTGGGCGCGAGGAGCAATCGGATTCTTCGGAAGTCGGGCTGGTCGCGGCGGTTGGTGCTGGTGGAAGCCAGCCAATCTACCCGAACTTTGTTGCCCATCAGTGAGTGTTCACCCCCAATCTGGCTGGTGAGAAGCTGGTTGGTGGTGAATTCATACTGGTATCTGCGGTAAGGCACAAATTCACCATCGGTGCGGTAACCGCGGCCAGCTGTATAGATGTTGTCGGATGTGATATTGAAAGCATTTTTCATAAACAGCCGGTGGTTGAGACCAAACCGCGCAGAGAAGTTCAACATCGAACCCCAATTGACATCACTGTGAAATGCTGTGTCGTTGTAGGTCGAGAGCAACTGGGCTATCCCCGTCGAATCGCCGATACCCGTACCACCCCCTACTCCGGTGAACCCGCTCGCCCGCGAGTAGTTGACCCGCTGTGAAGTGCTGTACGACAAGGCGCCTATGAACCCAAGTTCTGATTTTCCCAAAAGCGCTTTGGTGCCACCCGACATCTGGAAGCTTCCATAAGGAAGCGCTGTCCGGTTGTCGGTCGCGTAGGAATTGCGAAACTGCCGCGACAGGGCCAGTCTTTCTGCTTGAGTCAGATTTACCAAATCGGCTCGTGATGCGGGCCAACTTGCGGGTAATGCCCTAAAAGTCTTATCGTATCCCAACCAATCTGTGTTGGAACCCTGCATTCGGCGGTATTCCTTAAAGGTGGCCTGGGTATTCATACCGGAGCCCACGCTGATGTTGAAGAAGGGATCGTCGGGCACATCGCGGGTGTTGATGCGGATAATACCCCCCGCGAATTCTCCGGGCAAATCGGGCTGTGCGCTCTTGATGATGATGAGGTTGTCGAGCATCCCGGAGGGAAACAAGTCAAACGAGAACGCTTTTTTATCGGGCTCGGTGCCGGGAAGCATCGCGCCGTTCACCAATGCCAGGTTGTAGCGCTCGTTGAGGCCACGCACCACCAC
>CAIVQI010000120.1 GCA_903908015.1 uncultured Bacteroidota bacterium | reverse complement strand
TGGGACGAGTGCACCCACCCATTTATTGGGATCATTTCCCAAAAAATAACTCACGGCATGCGCACCTTTGTTTTGATAGGTTGGCTGTCCGGAGAAACCACTGCCCTCAAAAATACTCTGCCATGAGTGGACTGGCAGACTATCATAAACGCCTGGATGTTCATGGGCTTCGGCCATCGCATTTCGGTCTATGTGCACCCATGTTAGGCGGTCTCGCTCCACAAAAATGCGCATTCCCGGCATATCCGTGTGGGCCAAAACTTGATTCGGCCATTGCCCACCATTGGGTATCAACCAGCCATCTTTTGTCTGGGCTATGGCGACGCTGTTCATCAGAAAAATGAACGCTAGCCCTTGGTAAAACTTAATCATCACCCCAATCTTCATATTGGATTCTGGGATTTTTGGTGAATTGACTCTTCATCTCCTGATGCAACATCCCATCGTAGACCAAAAGCCATCGCGATTCCGTTTCACTGATGCACTGCCGTGCAAATTCTCCCAAAAGCAATCCTGTTATGGAACTGCGGTAGGCCTGAGTTTGCCCTTGTGTGAGTAAATCTACCTGAAGCAGTGCTGCGCGCACATCCTTGGTTCGTTGTTCTCCTTTGCGCTCTAGCGCGGTCGACAAGCGTTGGCGTTCCAATTTTTTATATAAGTGATATTGTCTGTGCCACTCTGTTGGCCATGCCTCACGTTGTTGCATGCTGTATTGGTTCATGGCCTGAACAGACAAAGAATCGGGGTAAAGGCAGATCACGCGGAGGGATTGGGGCATTCCTTTCGGCAACACCTGATGCGCTTCTACGCCTCGATCAGAGCACAACAAAACCACGCCCGTTAAACGTTCATTTCTTAGAAACGATTCTTGAGACACCCAGTCCACCCATTGGCCAGCAGGTTCTGTCATGGGTTTCGCGCATACATGCGCCAACATCTGCCGACTTTTCCATACATCTGTACCATGAACCGCAGCACCCACGAGCAAGCCTGTGATCACCAATGTTAACCCTTGCTTCTTTTGCCACTTCATTGGTTGGTACAATTATGAAAAACATTCATGCTTCTGGTATTCACTATTGCTTGGGCGCTGAATGGAATGGGAACGACAATCCTGCACGAAGGAGGTGGGTTGACAAATCACTAAAAGCATATTGATATCCGATTATTCCTTGCAGTTTTTGCCCTGGGGATTTGATGTCGATTCGGGCAACAACCGGACTATCCCCATTTCCTATCCAGCCTTGATAGCCGGTCAATTCTCCGCCCAACTGCCAGTTTTTATAGCCCAAATGACTGCGGATGCCCCAGGCAAATGCATCATTCTGGGCATAGAGCGACTCTTGCCAAACCAACAATCCACCCCGCGCAAAAACGGAGACCCGGTCGGGAAAGCGACCCGCACGCTGCCAAATACGTCCGCCTTGCAATTCAAACAAATACCCCGGTGCATTGGTGTGCCTGGCACTTTCAAAGTTCTTGCCTGCTGTGGTTTTGGTAGCGACATGAAGCGATACATCCCAGCCTTTACCCCTTCCCTCTGCGGCCAGGATTTGGGCCAGAAAGGCGACCCATAGGTCGGAAGCATTGAAACCCGTTGAGTCGCGTGCGCCCCTTAGGATACGGGTTTCGTTGGTGGTATTGAACCACTCCACCGGCCGCCAAGTGAGGTCCATGACCACTTTACCCGGCGCGAATGGCACCCGAATCATGACAAAAGGGTTGTGCGTGCGATCGCCCCTGCCCCGGTGAACTTCCCACAATACATCAATCCGGGCCTGTTTGGGGGGTGCAGGTTCTTGCGTCCAACTCAATGGGAGTGCATTGGGACCCATAAAAGCAGGTGATCTTTGGAGCACAGAGACTGGGGTAGATTGTGCCTGCCCATCAATGGCCGTTAGGAGACGCCACAACACCAAAAGTGACGCGATCATTTTAGCTTTCCTATTTTGCATGTGATGAGAAAATTTTACACGGATTGAGTATGCCCCTAGGGTCAAATATATCCTTTATACCCCGCATAAGTTGCCGCTGTGTTTCTCCTACCAGCTCGGGCATGTAGGTTTGTTGAACCCAGCCTACTCCATGTTCGCCCGATAGGGTTCCACCCAGGGACGACACCTCCCGAAACAACGCACGAATGCCCTGTTGCACAACCCCATTCCATTGTTCCTCGTTGAGATCGCCTTTCAGGACATTCACATGAACATTGCCGTCGCCTGCATGTCCGTAACACACACTTCTAAATCCAAATGTTCTTCCAAGCTCTTTGACCTTGTTGATGAGTTGCGGCAATGCCGCCCTAGGTACCACCGTATCCTCTTCTTTATACACCGAGGATGCTCGCACGGCATGGGCTACTTGCCGCCTCAATTGCCACAATTGCTGTTGTTCACTGGCGGTCTGTGCCAGGAGAATCTCCGTTACCGTTCGGTGCTGAAGGGCATCAAAAATGGTGGCTGCCTGCTGCTGCAGCATGGCTTCATCTGACCCATCCAGCTCGATCAATAAATGCGCTTGTACCGTGTCAGGAATATGCATCTCTCGTTTGAGGTAGGCTGACACCAGTTCCAGTGCATCACGCTCCATGAATTCGAGCGCTGAAGGGGTGATACCGAGGCGGAAAATTTCGGTGACTGCAGCGCAGGCCGACTCCAGGCTCGGAAAGGGCATGAGCATCAGCAAAGTATGGGTCGGTTGTGGGATGAGTCGGAGCACCGCTTGGGTGACCACGCCGAGGGTGCCCTCACTACCCACCATCAGCTGGGTAAGGTTGTAGCCCGTGGCATATTTCAGGACAGATGCGCCTGTCCAAATTAATTCTCCGGAGGCCAGAGCCACTTGGAGGTTCAATACATAATCGCGTGTTGTGCCGTACTTAACGGCATGAGGCCCACCGGCGCCGTGGGCGATATTGCCACCTATGCTGCAAGAACCGCGACTCGACGGGTCTGGGGGATAGTAGAGACCATGTACCGCCACGGCTTGCTGAATTTCTTCAGTGATGCAACCAGGCTCTACGGTCACTTGCATGTTGTCGGTATCGATGTTTAGAATCCGGTTCATCCGACTCATATCGAGGGCAACACCTCCTGTAACGGGCAGGGCACCGCCGCTGAGCCCGGTTCCTGCGCCTCTTGGCGTTACTGCAATTCGATGATCGTTGCACAATTTCAACAGTTGGGCAACCTGCTCTGGATGTTGGGGGCGAACCACCAGATCGGGCAGGAACAAGAGATCCTCGGTTTCATCGCGACCATAGGGCGTCAAATCACCCTCAATCAGTAATTCTGAACCCAGATCATGCCTGAGCAGATCGATGAATTTACTATCCACCGGGTTTAGGTGGGATGGACGATCTACCCGCGAACCAATTTCTGGCATCCGATCAGATTGAGACATCGCATGAAATTGTGTCGCACTGGCATCCACATTT